>DOZQ01000217.1:0-3218 GCA_003517915.1 Oscillospiraceae bacterium
TATAATTTCCTTGAGTTCCTTGTCATCACACTGTTGCGCGGAATCCGCTGCGCTTTCATCCATTTCATTTTCACTTATTTCCAAAGCCTCATCGCTGTTTTTCACACGCATTTTATTTATGATTTTCGCCTGTTCACCTGCCTGCCGGCGCACACCCATCGCATCGTACATCACCACACAAGCAAAAACAAACGAGATGGCAAACGCCGCCGAGCGTAATCCCTCGCTGCGTGCCACGGCAATCGCCAGAGAACACACCATAGCCGAGTGGGAGCTTGGCATACCTCCGGCACCCAGCAGCCGCTCTTTGTCGGCTTTTCCGGTAAAAACCAAAGTAAAAACAAACTTGAGAAGCTGAGCCGCCACCCAGGACAGCACGGCAGTATTCAGTATTGAGTTATATATCATGTTTTGCAGTGTAAGCATTTTAAAGCTCCCGTTACCCCTAATAGTGGTTACAGCTGTCTGCTTTGCAGCATTACCGTAAGTTCCCTCAACTGACCGGCGTCTCCCTCGAATTTGTCCAGCAGCTCCAGCGCCTGACCCGTAAGCTCGCCGACCAGTTCTCTGGACTTTTCAAGCCCCAAAAGGCTCACATAGGTTGTCTTACCTTTTTCGGCGTCGCTACCTGTCGGCTTGCCCAATATTTCGCTGTCACCCTCGGCATTTAATATGTCGTCGACAATTTGAAACGCCAGCCCCAAATGCGCCGCAAAGGATGCGGCCGTCTCTGTCTGTGTTTCTGAGGCTCCGGCAAGAATACAGCCTATCTGGGCACAGGCCTTTATAAGCGCCCCCGTTTTATTCCTGTGCTTTATTTGCAGCGTTTCCAAGTCGACCGATCCGCTTTCGGTTTCTATATCTATCACCTGTCCCCCGACCATGCCGTTCATACCTGCCGCCTTTGCCAAAATATAGGCCGCCTTAACTATTTTTTCTGGATCAAAGCCCTCAGCAGAAAGAGCGCTCTCAAATGCCAAAGTCAAAAGTGCGTCTCCTGCCAGCAGCGCGATGTCCTCCCCGAAAACCATGTGGCAGGAGGGCTTGCCGCGCCGCATGATATCATCGTCCATACACGGCAGATCGTCGTGGATAAGCGAATAGGTGTGGATCATTTCCACCGCGCATGCAAATGGCAGCGCCTTTTCCGGGATTCCTCCGCAGAGCTTATAAAACTCCAGTAAAAGCGCGGGCCTTACGCGTTTCCCTCCGGACAAAAGGCTGTAGGACATGGCCTTTTTCAGCCTATCGGTAAGCGGCAGCGACAAACGGCTCAAATAATCCGCCAAAGCTGTCTCAAGCATTTCGCTGTATTCACGCAGCATTATTTCCGCTGTTCTCATAAATTATCCTTCCTCACCGGTCAAATCACTTAGCGTGATGATTTTCTCTTCGGCATTTTTAAGCTGCTCGCCGCAAAATCCCGCAAGCCGCATACCTTCCTCATACAGCTTAATAGACTCCTCAAGCGTGATGTCCCCGCTTTCCATAATCCGCGCGATTTCTTCAAGCCTGGCGATAGACGCTTCAAAGCTCGGCTGTTTTTCCATATAGAATATCTTCCTTCCGATATTATTCCTTGCTTGTGCCGGTAATATTACACTCGGCAACGCCGTCCGCAAGTCTCAGCGAAACAAAGTCCCCCGCATGCAGCTTACTCACAGAAAAAATCTGTTCTCCGTTTTTGCTGACGGCGGCATAGCCACGCCGCAGTACTCCAAAAGGATTGAGACTTTCTAATACTGAAAGCGTGTTTTTATAACGGGCTTTGTTCATATTCAGTATATTTTCATAGCCATGCCGCAGTTCTCTGACGGCAAGCTCCAGCCTTTCTAATCGCCGTTCGCGGTAATATCCCGGATCGCCAAGGCAACGGAGCGCCAAAAGCGCTTTTATCCGACCGGACTTCTCGTCCAGACCTTGTTTAAAGGCCACACTTATACGTCTTTGAAGCGACAGAAGCTGTGAAGCCAGCGCGTCCCCGTCCGGCACGCACAGCTCAGCCGCCGCCGAAGGGGTCGGAGCTCGCAGATCCGCCGCGAAGTCACACAGCGTATAATCGGTCTCATGACCGACCGCGGATATCACCGGTATTTTTGACGCGTGTATAGTTCTAACAAGCCGCTCGTCGTTAAACGCCCACAAATCCTCGGCGGAACCGCCGCCTCTGCCAATTATAATCACGTCGGCAAGCTCTTTTTCGTTTACCTTGCGCAGCATCTCGGTCATCTGCTCCGCCGCCCGCTCTCCCTGCACCTGCACAGGACATATTATGAGCTTGCAAAGCGGATATCTGCGGGTCATTATCTGACAGATGTCTTTCACCACCGCACCAGATTCGGATGTGATCACCGCCGCCGTTTCGGGATAAAGGGGAAGCGGTTTTTTATACGCCTCGTCAAACAAACCTTCTTTGCGCAGCTTTTCTTTAAGCTGTTCAAAAGCAACACTCAAAGCGCCCACACCCTGCGGCTGCATATCTTCTATATAAAGCTGATATTGCCCATCCCGCTCAAAAAGTGACACCCGCCCCCTGCACAGCACCTTCATGCCGCTTTCGGGTTTGAATTTAAGCCGGGACGCGGCGGCGCGGAACATTACCGCCTTTATAATAGATTCTTCATCCTTCAAAGAAAAATAAAGGTGCCCCGAGGCATAGTGCCCGCTCAGGTTGGATATCTCACCGCTCACAAACACATTTGCGGCTACCGCGTCAGCGTCCAGAATTGATTTAACATAGGTGTTAAGCTGTGTGACGGATAAAACATATTTGCTCAAGCCGTCACTCTCCCTCCGGGTTTTCAGGCTCAAGCAGTTTTGCCACAGAGCCAAGCACTCCATTTATATAAGGAGCGTCCTCTTCCCCGCCGTATTTCTTGCAGATTTCCACCGCCTCGTTGATAGACACGCTCAGCGGAATATCCTGCATAAAACGCATCTCATACACCGCAAGCCTCAGCGCCGCCAAGACTGACTTTTGACAGGCGGCCTATTTTCCAGCCCTTTATACACCGCTCTATGAGCTCGTCCAACGTTTCTGCATGCTCGTTTACGCCGAAAATAAGCTCTCTCGTGAATTCGGTAATTTCAAACTCCCGGGTCAAACCGGCACATTCTATTATCTCTTCTACCTGGTCGTCGCGGAAGCTTTTTTCAAAAATGATTTCAAACGCCTGCTCCCGTTGCCGCTTTCTGGTCATAGCCTGTCCTCCGTTTAA
>DOZQ01000217.1:3241-5996 GCA_003517915.1 Oscillospiraceae bacterium
GTTAATCCTCGTTACTATTTACTCCTCGACCGAACGGTTCAAATCAATGTCTTCAACAAAAACATTGACCTTATGAACTACCCGCCCGGTCATATTCTGCACCGCGTTTTTTACGCTCTGCTGAACTTCTTCCGCAACGGCCGGCATCTTTGCCCCGTGAAGCAGGGCAATAAACACATCAATGGATGTTCCGCCCTCATTCGACGACACCTTAACGGCCTTTGGCATTGCTGTTTTGCGAATAAAGCCCCGGATATTTGCCGGTTTCCCAGCCATGCCGGCGACCCCCTTGACATCGGTAGCCGCCATACTGGCTATCTTGACGATGACGTCCTCCGAAATTACAAGCCCGCCGCCGTTTTTTGCGCGTTCATCCATTGGACTTCTTCCTCTCACGCATACGGGTACCCGTATCTAAAAATAATATATGAGAATATTATACCACAAATTTTCGCATTCACAACCTTATTTTACGCAATCGATTTTAATATTATCCAATTCGCAGTCGGTCTGCCCAGTAACTATATCCTGAATTCTCAGCATTTCGGATTGCTCGAGCTCCCCTTCCTTTTGCACTATGACATTTACCGCGTCACCGCTTATAATAGCAATGCAGTCGGGGAATCCCTTGGCCTTTATAAGCGTTTCGACCGAATTCTCAATCTCGACGTTCCTCGCCAGCTGCGCGGCGTCCTCCCCGGCTTTGCTTTTGGTTTCTTCATCCGACTTTGTGTTGTTCATAAGATCTGTAAGCATCGCCAAAGAGTCTTTTCTGGACTGCTGCCTGTCAGTGCGCGCCTGTTCAAAATTATAGCCGCCCGTCCCGGATATGCCGGTCTCTGAAGGCTCACTTTCGGCACCTACATACTGTGCGTCCCCCATGTTTTTCTCAGAGGAGAGCGCCGCCGTCAAATCCAGATTGGAATCGGACGCGTAACGCCAGTTCAAATAAACCGCGACACCAAGTACCAAAATTAAAACCGCGAGTACTATCTGCCTTTTACCTAAAAACGAACCTTTTTTCACTTGCCAACACTCCTTATCCTCATAAACCACTATTTTATAGTTGATCAATCTAGGTTATATACATTATCCATGTGAAAAGCCTGTGACGAAAACGCTTGTCGACGGGATTCCCAGCGCTACCGATATCGCGTTTACAATCTGTCCTCCGATATCTTCATTTTCACCGTTTTCACAAACAACAACAACCCCTTTCACCCTGGGCGTATATTCGGTAACCTTTAATGCCAGCTCATTCCCGTTTTCATCCTCTACAATAACATAGCTTTGCTCAGTGTCGCCGGCCTTTTTGGTCACATTGTTTTCACCCCCGGCCTCCTCGGTGGAATCGTCTGTGCGTTTATAATCGTTTGCGTAGACATATTCATATCCAGAATCTATAGTCACCACCACCTGCGCGCTTTTGCCGCCGGAAATGCTGCGCACAATACCTGTCAGTTTTTCCTCCAGCCTTTCGGTATAATCACCGACCGACGTGCCGTAGCCTTCCGCCGTTTCTTTTTTTGACACCGGGCTCTTGCTCCCTGGCATCAGACTCGAAATAAATATAAGCGCTATGCCCGCAATGCCTATAATCAATATGATTTTACCGCTTTTCTGCCCTTTTATCAGCCGGTCCAAAAATTTTGGTATAGGAACAGGCTCTTTCTTTTTTTCCAGTGTCATACACCTCCCCCGGGGACTTTTCACATTCATTTCGCTATTCCGCAATCGGATAAGCGTATGCGGCAATCCCCAAATTTTGTTCTATCAGACTTTCTATACGGCTTGTTTTATGGCTGTCCTTTTCGTGCACCAAAATCTCCACCTGACTAATTTGTATGCGCCCGTCCACGGTTCTATCCATAATTATCCGAATTTTTGCCGGGTAAATTTCCTCAGCGAACAAAACCTCCTCCGCTTGTTCTTTTATGCGCAGCGATGCGGTTTGCTCAAGCTGCGCCATAAGCGTCTCGCTGATTCTCTGAGCGTTCTCCGCCTCCTCCTCTGTCTTTACTTCCGGTATATCAAACTCAATATCCAGCCCCGAGGACATCGGGATAAGCACCGTGAGCAAAAGGAAAACACACAGCACCATATTAAATACTTTTTTAGTGGACGATCTGGGCGTCAGCATAGAAAAAATACCCGCTATTATCATCGCCAGCGAAACAGCCGTGACAAACCCGGCGACAGACTCCACTTGATCACATCCTTTTTGCTTAACTAAATTTATAGCGGTTTCGCTTGACTATATTCCCGTTCTGGCCGCGGTCATAATCGCCAGCGAAACAATAAACAAAACCAGACAGCATATAATCACCGCGAGTATCAAAGACAGCGCCGAGCCTACGGCTTTTAAAAGATTCGATATATTCTTAAGCTCAAACAGGTCGGCTACCGCGCCGCAGCCGAATATGCATAGCTTATAGAGCAAAATTTCCAAAACCACCGGGATAAGCATCACGGCAACTGATATGACCGCGTAAATCCCGACCGAGGATTTGAGTATAGACATACATCCCTGCACTGAGCTCAGGGCGTCCCCTATTGAAGAACCCACCACCGGGACAAACGCGCCGACAAAAAATTTGGCCGCCTTGTTCGCCGTCGAGTCCGCCGCCGAATTAATTGCGGTCTGCACCCCCAAAAGCCCGACAAATACCGTCATACATATGCCTAAAAGCCAGGTAACCGCTTTTTTAAAGGATTCGCAAAATCCGTTTAAATTGACCCCCGGTGAAACCGACGA
>DOZQ01000217.1:6026-6622 GCA_003517915.1 Oscillospiraceae bacterium
CCTGCGCGGCGGAAAAAACCAGCGACTGAAATCCTGCGGCGGAGGCGGGGCTTCCGGCGGCGATGAGAATACCTGCGTATATGGGGCAGAGTACGAGCATAAAATTTGCCGACAGCGTTATGGCTCCGATACCTCGGCTTACACAGTCCATCACCGGAAGAATCAAAATCGCGCCCGCCGCCGCGGTGCTGATAAACTGAAACACGCCGGATATTGTCTTGCCGGAAAACGAACCCCCGAAAGCTTCCATAAGGCAAATGAGAAAAATCACCGCTATGACTGCGGCCGCGGTTTTAAGCGGCGCGGCATAAATATCCCCTATCATACCGAACATCATGCCGAATATATTGCCCGGGGTTAGCCCGGTGATGGATGCGGGGTTTTCAGGGGAAATATCATACTCGGCCATGATTCGCCCAGCATAGTCCGGCAGGGCGTCACTCAGTTCCTCCGCGCCCGAGGCTTCGTACTGCTGTTCTAAAAGCTCCCGCTGCATTTCCTTGGTTTCGTATGTACGGTCGTCTGAAGCTTCCTCTGTTTCCCCGTTTGAAAAAGGGCTGACTGTCTCCCCTTCTCCTGTGTCAGGCGGCGGCTGA
>DOZQ01000123.1 GCA_003517915.1 Oscillospiraceae bacterium
CGGTTTCGGCTTTTGCCGGGAGCAGCGTGCGTTTAAAATCATTTTTTGCATAGCAAAAGGGGGATGTTTTTATGTTCGGAGTATTACAAAAACCAAAAAGTGTAAAATCGGTGATTATGCTGCCGGTGGATGAGATCGCCGCAAGTCCTTTTCAGCCGCGCAAAGAATTTGACTATCATGAGTTGGAAGGGCTGGCCGACAGTATCAAGAAAAACGGTATATTACAGCCGCTGAGCGTGCGCAAAAAAGACTCGGGATATGAGCTGATCGCGGGAGAACGCAGGCTCAGGGCGGCAAGGCTGGTAGGCCTGGAGCGTGTCCCCTGCATCGAGCACGACATGGACGACCGGAAATCTGCGCTGTTCGCGCTGCTTGAAAATCTGCAAAGGCAGGACCTTTCGTTTTTTGACGAGGCGGAGGGACTGCAAAACCTCATCGCGCAGTGGGGCATTACCCAGCAGGAGGCGGCCGAGCGGCTGGGCAAGGCGCAGTCTACCGTGGCAAACAAGCTCAGGCTTTTGCGCCTGACAAGCGACCAGCGTGAACGCATAAGCAACGCGGGGCTTTCGGAACGCCACGCGAGGGCACTGCTGCGAATCGCGGACGAGCGCGTGCGTGACGACGCGCTGGACAACATCATAATCAAGGGACTGAGCGTCGCGGATACCGAAAAAATGGTGGACGAGCTGTTTGACGCTCCCGAAGCGCCACATAAGCCCTCGGCTCCTAAACGCCTGCCGCTTATCAGGGATGTAAGACTCTTCATCAACACCATCACCCGCGCGCTGGACACCATGCGGCAATCCGGCCTTAACGCCATAGCCGATAAAAAAGAAACCGACGAATACATAGAATACACCGTGCTTATTCCGAAAACCAAACCGGGCGATATTTTTCAAAGAGGACAAAAATCACCGGACAAGCAATTCAGCCGCCGTGCATGATTATTATGCGGGCGATTACGAATCACTCCTGAGCCGCGCGGCAAATAAAAACACATAAACCTTGGGATGTTTCACGTGAAACATCCCTTTTTTTACTTTTCAATCGCGATAACCTGTGATATACTGTAATATAATGATGTTTAAATTATAATGAACCATTCTCTGCTATATAGTAGCGGGATATCGGGTTTCATGGAACACGCCAGACGGGCGGGTAATGGGATCCGGAATGCTGCGCCGAACTCTTCTTCGTGCAAACGCGAAGCGGACGCCCCGGCGCAGCCGGTTCATGAAGAACAGGCGGTAAAAATGGGTAAAATAATAGCGATTGCCAATCAAAAGGGCGGTGTGGGCAAAACGACGACCGCCGTCAATCTCGCGGCCGCCGTCGGCAAGCTGGAACGCAGGGTACTGCTTGTGGATGTTGATCCACAGGGTAACGCGACCAGCGGCTACGGCATAAACAAGCGGGAGCTTATCGGCTCTACCTATGAGATGCTGATCGGCCAGATGTCCGCCTCGGAGGTGTGTATTAGAACAAAATACCGAAATGTGGATGTTTTGCCCTCGAATATCGGCCTGGCCGGCGCCGAGCTTGAGCTTATAGAGCTGGAAAGGCGCGAAACCCGCTTAAAAACCGCGCTTGCCCCCTGCCGCACCGAATATGATTATATCTTTATCGACTGTCCTCCCTCGCTCGGCATGATTACCATAAACGCGTTCAGTGCGGCGGATACACTGCTGGTGCCCATCCAATGTGAATATTACGCGCTGGAGGGACTCTCGCAGCTTATCGCGACCGTGCGGCATGTCAAGCGGCTTTATAATCCGCAGATTGATGTGGAAGGGGTTTTGCTGACGATGTATGACGGCCGGCTGAATCTTACCCAGCAGGTGGTGGACGAGGTTAAAAAGTTTTTCCCGCGTAAGGTCTTCGCCACCGTGATTCCCCGGGCGGTGCGCATTTCAGAAGCGCCGAGCTATGGCCAGCCCATCCAGTATTACGACGCGGCCTCAAAGGGAGCGTCGGCCTACAACGCGCTCGGTAGGGAGCTGCTCAACAAAACAATAAATAACTAGAGCAATTTAATTTATTATAGGTCATAAAGAAGAATCAAATTGCTCTAAAACAATGATTTTCAAGTCGTCTTTCTCGCCGCCTTCGGCGGCAACCGAAAGATATGACACATAGCAAATTAATAATTATTGTTTCTGTGGTATATAACCTATGTTTTATTAATTTACTATAAATAACTGTTTCACGTGAAACATCCCGAAAGAGGTGACGCAAACTCATGGCTAAAAAGGGCGGACTGGGGCGCGGATTGGATGCGCTGTTCACCGACAACGCGCAGCAGCCGGGCTCTGCGGTGGAAAT
The DNA here is from genome assembly GCA_003517915.1 of Oscillospiraceae bacterium. GTDB lineage: Bacteria > Bacillota > Clostridia > Oscillospirales > Acutalibacteraceae > UBA8129. The sequence continues at coordinate 2,323 of DOZQ01000123.1, forward strand.
ACGCATTTCAGAAATAGAACCCAACCGGATGCAGCCGCGCAGGGAGTTTGATCCCGAAATGCTCAGAGAGCTGAGCGAAAGCATAAAGCTGCACGGTATTTTACAGCCGCTGCTGCTGCGGCCTATGCGTGACGGATATCAGATAGTCGCCGGCGAACGGCGTTGGCGGGCGGCGCGTATGGCGGGGCTTGAGTCGGTGCCGGCAATGATAAAAGAGCTGGACGACGCGCAGACAATGGAAATAGCGCTGATTGAAAATTTACAGCGCGAGGATCTGAATCCACTGGAGGAGGCCGAGGGCTACCGCACCCTTATGGAAAAGTACGGCATGACGCAGGAGCAGGCGGCGCTCAGGGTAGGAAAATCCCGGTCGGCGGTAGCCAACGCGGTGCGGCTTCTTGCCTTGCCGGATTCGCTGCTCGAGATGCTCAGGGAATCCCGCATTTCGGCCGGACACGCCCGCACCCTGCTTGGCTTTGAAGACAAAGAGGAGCAGAGAAAGGCGGCCGAGCTTGCCGCGCAGGGCATAAGCGTCAGAGAGCTCGAGCGGCTTTCAATGCGCAAAAAAAACGAGGAACAGCCGCGCAGGCGGCGTTCCCCGGGGCTCAGGCCGGCTTTTTACAGCGAGGTCGAGCTGTCGCTTTCAAAGGCCCTGGGACGAAAGGTTCGGGTCATGCAGGGGCGTAACAAGGGCATTTTAGAGATGGATTTTTATTCCGCCGAGGATTTGCAGGCGCTGGCCAACAGGTTTTACGATCCGGAGGAGGATTAGGTAAAATACTCACAGAAAAGGATGATGATAAATGCTTGACATCAAGCTTATAAGGGCAAATCCCGAAAATGTCAAACAAGCGATGAAAAACCGGGGCGCGGAT
>DOZQ01000114.1:0-4203 GCA_003517915.1 Oscillospiraceae bacterium
CCTCGGTGAACACCCGCGATTGTTAAAAGCGCAATATATACGATACCAAAAACGGCATACAGGAAATAGAAGCCATACTTCAATTGAAACCGCATATCCCCGAGCAGGAGTTTTAGAAACCTCATTTTAGCGTCCTCCCGGTAACTTCCATGAAAATGTCGTTTAGCGTGGGTTCGCTGCTGTGAATTGACCGTATGCGGTTGCTTTTCAGTAGTTGCATCAATAAACTATCCTCTGATGTTTGGGTCAAAGGGCATTCGGCAGTATGTTCTGCGCCATCGTTAAATGTGTATTTTACCGTTGCCGCCCCTTTTCTCATTATCAAATTATGGGGCGTATCCAACGCCTTTACTTCACCCTCGACAATAAAGGCTACTCTGTCGCAAAGCTCGGTTGCGTCCTGCATATTGTGTGTTGTCAGCAGAACGGTTTTGCCGCGCTCTTTTTCGTGCAGTATCAAGTCTTTCATTATCCGGCTGTTTGTGGGGTCGAGGCCGCTTGTCGGTTCGTCAAGAAATAAAATTGCAGGGTCATGTAAAAGAGCCTTGATGAAGTTAAGCGTTGACCTCATTCCTTTAGAGTAGTCCGACACTTTTTTGTCGCCGTCATTTTTCAGCCCGACACTTTCTAATAGTCCGTCAATATTCCGTATCGGCTTTGCATATAAAGAACCAAAGAATTGCAGATTTTGGCGGGCAGACAGCTTTTCATATAGTGTTGAATATTCAAAGTCAACGCCGATATTTTCATAGAAAGACGGTTTATGCGCTTTACATTCTATACCGTTCAGAACGGCGCTTCCTTGATAGGTTACTATTAGCCCTGTCAGTATCTTTTGAAGCGTCGTTTTTCCTGCCCCGGACGGGCCGAGAAATCCAAAAATCTCACCCTTTGCCACATGAAAACTCATGTTTTCGATAAAGGTTTTATTGGTATAGCTAAAAACCAGATTTTCAACCGTTATCATTAAAAATCCCTCCATGTTGACTGATATGGTTTGATTGGTCAAATACAATGCAAAATTTTTATTTGCTTTGCAGTAGTTGTATTACAAGCCCCCTGATGGTTAGCTTCAATGCTTCATCAAAAAAATCCTCGCCCATTTCACGCTTATATACCATAGAGATAAACAGATTGCGAAATGCGGTGGAAAGGGCAGCAATATTACCATTACCCGGCAGAGAGAGTATATTTATCACGTTTTCTACAAGCGAATTATCATGTGAAAAATGCTCTTGTACAACTTCTTGCGGCAGTTTTCGATATAGCAACTCGATTTCCCCAGTAGTCATGAGCTTCAAAACGCCGGAATTGTCTGCGGCCTTGTAATAACGATAAAGAATATCCGTCAGTCCATCAACGGGTGCTTTTCCTTGCAGCGATTGTATTTCATCCAAAAGCTGTTTTTCAAGTATATCGTGTTGGTCTTGCAGCACTTCAAATAACAACAATTCTTTCGTTTTGTAGAACAGGTAAAATGTGCCTTTCGGTATTTTTACGCGGCTTATCAAATCGTCAACTGTCGTTCGCTTTACACCGTAATTCAGCAGACAAAAGGTTGCTTCTTCTTTGAGCCGCTTTTTGATGTATACTCGTTCTTCATCGGAGTATGTTTTAGGCATAATCGCACCCCTTTTTGACTGAGCATTTTTGTATAGTCATTATAAGGGATGGGCTGCTATTTGTCAAGTGGTCTTAAAGCGGTTCCTGTTGAATTATTTACGGAAGTGCATTGAAATATCAACTCATTTATAGAAAGCAAGGTGAAGTGTAGACTGTAATAGGGTGAAATATTTATGGAAGAAAAGACAGAGCAATTCGATTTTCGGGCGTTAGGACAGGCAATAAAAACAGCCCGCACGGATAGAGGATGGACACGGGAGGATTTAGCAGGTAAGTTAGGAATTACGCCCCGTTATCTTGTCGATATTGAAAATGAGGGGCAGCACCCAAGCCTACAAGTGCTATACTCACTTGTCACCCTGTTTGATATATCGGTAGACCAATTTCTGTTCCCAGCCAAGAAAATTGAACAGGACACGCAGCGCAGACAGCTTGACACGCTGCTTGTCGGAATGGACAGCCACGATTTGACGATTATGACAGGAACCGCTAAGGCTATCCACCAAGCCAACGGACAGGACGAGTGAAGTCTTTGTTTTAGCAGATATACCGCTTTTGAGAGCGCCGCAAACATTGAAGTTTGCGGCGTTTATCGTTTTGCCGTAAATCGTTTGGCATTTTCGCCTTTTCGGTGTTGTAGGGAGTAGGAAGAGTAACGCAGCAAGCATAGGAAGTGTAGCCACACTTCCGTATTTTGCCCTTTGCCGCTGTCGAGCAAAGCCGCAAAACTGCTTGTTGGGAAGTATCCCAATCCCTCGGGGCCTACCGCTGTGCGTCCGGTTGTAAGCCAGCTTCGCTGTCTGCTGCGCGTTCGTGCCGAACGCTGAAAAACGTGGGAGCCGCCACGGTCAGCCCCGCTCGGTTTCCCGCGCCTGAGCTGCCTCGCGTTAACCCCAGCAGCGCCTCAGCGTTCTGGCGGGCGGTGAGAATATCCTGCATGTATTTCCGCGCCTGATGGTAGCCGCCGTAGAGCGTTTTCTTCTCGGCGGCCAGCGCGGAATACTCTGTTTTGAGCATGTTGATCGTCGGAAGTTTTTTCAGCCCCAAGCCGTCAAAAAACTTCTTCGCCGCCTTGTGAGCCGTGATGTCGTCCTCATGCTCCGCAAGGTATTTTTTTGAATAACCGGCTTTGCGGTATGTGGCGTAAACCTCGCGGGTCTTGCTNNTACGCCGATCTGTTTCTGTAAAGCTGTAATCTCACCGAGACGTGTGTCTATCGCCTGGATACGGTTGTTGACATCGTTGAAATCGTCCTTGGCTTTCTGAGCGGAGGCTTGCAGTTTATCCATTCGCATTTTTTGCATAGCCGATTAATCCGCCTCCATGCGCCCAAGCATACCTAGCCGAACCTGTCTCTTGTATGTTGCCTGACGCGGAGCAGTTCTCTATTAGCCCGTTAGTGTGTATTCCAATCAAACCCCCACAATAATAAAAACCGATCGTCTCTATATCCTCATCAACGCTCTGAACCATGCTGTCGGATGAGCAGTTTAATATATCCCCGTCTTCGTGCCGCCCGATCAGGCCGCCGGCCACCGCATGGCGGTAAATTTCCGGAGAAAAATTATTATCCTCAACCAAAGGTGTATCTTCGTTGACGTTAAAAAACACATCGCCCGCCGTGACGCAATTCGTGATGTCGCCGTAGGCGATACCCGCCAAAATCCCGGTTGAATATCCGCCAGTAACGCCCTTTGCCCCGGCTTCGACCCGCAGGCCGTCGGCGCCATAAAGCACCGCGAACAGACCGACTGAAAACAGCTCCGGCCGGTTCATCCAAAGCCCNNCGCCGCCGGTTAAATTGCCCTCAAATTCAGTATCCCAGTTTTCGTCCCAATCGCCGCCAATTTCGAACCATTCCTCACCGTACTCCTCGTAGCCTTCGAGCCATTGAAGCCGCTCTTGTTCATATTGAATTGCCGACGCTCCTATCGGCTCCCATCCATTTTCGCCCCACTTGGCGTAGCCCGCGCCGCCCGGAGCCAGATACTCCGTCAGGTCAATATCGTTTGCCAGCGCGAAATATTCGTCCGCGTAATCCCTGCCGACATAATTCCGCAGGCTGTCAAGCTGCCCGGGTGTCGAGATCAGCCACGGGTCGGCTTGGGTACCGCTGCCGCCCGCAAAATCCGCGTTGTCCGCGAATACGGGAAGCCCAGCGAAAATAAAGCACGAGACCAGCATAAAGCAGATCAGCGCCTGCACCAGCTTGCCTTTAACAAAATTCTTACTCATTTTTACACTCCTTTATAATTTTTAAAGATTGATATAATTATAGCACAAATAACTGTTAAAGTGTAGTTTTTTTGTAGATTTCTGAGGGATTCAGAAAAATAATCGGAAGAATGAGTACGCATAAAAATACAGAATCGGCATCATATCTAATGATTTCATGACGTTTTAACAGATATTCTTACGCTTATTATCTCCGCAAGCCGGTCGGCGTTTCTGCGGATTTCAGTGTCTCTGATTTCTTCCGGCGTTTTTATCCGTAATTCCATCTCATTCTCCATATCGCACCTCCCCGTTTAGCCAAGTCTTTTCTCACAATATTTAAAAAGGGGCTTGAAAAGCATTTTT
>DOZQ01000114.1:4281-8482 GCA_003517915.1 Oscillospiraceae bacterium
AAATGATTATGCAAATATGACAGGCATCATTGTCCTGAAAGGCGGCTCTACTGCATATGAGCGTTATTTCAATGGATGTACCGCCGATACTGCCATTCATGTATTTTCGGTAACAAAAAGCGTCGTTTCCGCATTGATTGGCATTGCTGTCGACAAGGGCTTTATAAAAAGCACAGAGCAAAAAGTATTGGAGTTTTTCCCGGACTATACTATAAAGAGGGGCGAAAAAACAATACAGGGTGTTTCAATTAAGACAATGCTAACCATGACCGCGCCGTACAAATACAAGTCCGCGCCATATACAAGGTATTTTACAAGTGATAACTGGGTAAAAATCGCGCTTGATTTATTGGGCGGAAAAAAACCGATTGGAGAATTTAGATATGCTCCTGTCATCGGACCGGATATTTTGTCGGGCATACTGGTGAAAGCTACGGGACAATCCGTCCTTGATTTTGCAAAAGAGCATTTGTTTACTCCGCTAGGAATCGCCGTTGCGTCTAACGTGACTTTTGCTGACAAAGAAGAGCAATTAGCGTTTTATAAAGCAAAAGGCATTAGCGGTTGGGTTGCCGATCCGAAAGGGATAAATACGGCGGGCTGGGGGCTTACCTTAACGGCTATGGACATGGCTAAAATCGGGCAGCTATATTTGAACGGCGGGAAATGGAACGGATGGCAAATTGTTTCGACTGAGTGGATAGATGAGAGCTTAAAAGAACACAGCCGATGGGAAACGATGAATCTGCCGTATGGATATTTATGGTGGGTTGGGATTGGAAACGGATATGCGGCTATGGGAGACGGCGGAAATGTGATTTACGTAAATCCAAACAAAGAAATTGTCGTTTCCATTGCGTCTCTTTTTAAGCCGACAGCCAAAGATAGAATAGAATTTATCATGGAGTATATCGAGCCTATGTTTGAAAACCAAACATAAAAAAGGATTATATCGGGCGAATAAAAACTGTGTCACAATACGAGATGCCCATAGCTACAGAGCTTGGCGAAGGGGCGCGCGATTACTATAATGATCATAAAGACCCACACATAGATCAGTAAATGGTGAAGAGAATGACAAGAACTGATATAGATAAGTTCGAGGGGAATGGTCATGTTTCCCAAAAGATAACGCTAGTTCCCACTACCGCTCCCATGTCTGCATAGCCAAAGACATTGAAGTGGTGCAGAAATAGATTTATTTCATTCAAAACGATGCACTATAATCAAAACCGCCGGATATGTGCCAGTTTACTGGCAGAGTTTTCTTTAGCGGGTTCGACACTTCTGCAAGATATGTAGGATTATATTAAACGCGACGCATTAGACAAATTAAACACCATCTATTGATAAACTCCACGGAAGTAATAGATGGTTGCACCAACAGGCTGAAAGCCCGGAATTTCTGGGATTTCTTTTTTGATTTGTGTGTTTTTGCATAGCCATTTTTGCAGAAGAACCGGAAGGATTGTTTACCACCGGATTTTCTGTAGCAATTATTCTATTTTGCCGCCGCCCATATCCTTTATCTGCGCCAGCACGCTCTTTATCTTGTCCGGCACGGGAACGCCCAGCTTGGCGGCGTTCTCCAGTATACTGATGCCCTCGTTCGCTATGTAAAAATAACACACGGCGGTGCGGCAGACATAACCCTCAAGCCCCAGCAGTTTGTCCAAAAGAGCGGCTACGGCCAAGACGGCAAGGATCATAACCTTTTTCAAAAGTCCCTTGAATCCGATTTCAGATGACAGCTCTTTTTTGAAAACCGCGTAAATCACACCGGTAAGATAATCTACTACGATAAAAATCAGCAGCGCGATCAGCGCTATGCTCCACCCGCCGAACAGCCAGGTAAGTCCTGCGCCGATAGCCGCCACGGAAATTTTTAGATATAAAATTATATTATTCATAACTGCCCTCCTCATTGCAATATAAGATCAGTCGCTCTGACCGCAGCCGTGACAGCTTTGCCGATGCCGATAACAACCCGGTCGCCGCTTATCTCCAACACCGTGTACATCGTATTATGCACAAAATCGGCAAGGGATTTGCCGGTATAATCCTTCGTGCCGGCTTTCACCTTGACGCGGCTGCCGGCCTTGATCATAGGAGCGGAGGGTTTTGCGGCTGAAATAGTGGCTTCACCCTCACTGATATACGTCTCAAAACCCTCTTTTTTGAGCGTTGCGGCCAGCGCCACGGCGTTTGCCTTGCTTTTAAAAGCGCCTGTTTGCACCTTGTGGAGCCCGCCGTCTACGACAAGCAGGGTATCATATCCCTTTGCCCTGAGCTTCCGGATCGTTTCATCCGCGCCCGCCGGGATTTTAAACGCCCCGACCTGCACGCGATACAGAGCGTCGTCGGAGGCTGCGGGAGCGGCAATACGGGCATTGACCTGCGCACAGATATGCGAAATTTTGCTTGTCAGGTAAGGGCCGGGGCAAGCCGTGGCCGCAAACATATTATGGAGCGTCAAAGTTCCGTTTTTCGTTCCGTCATACAAAAGCTTTTTAATCCCGTTGCGCTTGCATATATCAATGCATAGCTCGATTGTTTTGTTCAAAGCGGTGTCGCTGACATGCCACAGGGGAGCGCCGCCATCGTTCGCGATTTCAATTGTGACTGCGCGGTGATCGTTGTCGGCGTTGGAGCTGCACCAGCTGCGGTCTTTTTCCTCGACATACATTCCGACTCTGCCCTTGCCGTCAACGCCGTAGTTNNCTACATCCCAACGCGGCCTTTTCCGTCAATGCCATAGTTGGAGCTGGCCTGACGGCTTGCCGAGGCAAAGACGTTGCCCAGCGTCTCTACCGACAAATTCCCGGCCACATGATGAAGCGTGATTTTTGTGATCGGATATTTCTTCGGGCTGTTTTTATTGGGGCTGATTTTCATATAATTTACAAGGGAAGAATTACTCATCGTCCTCGCCCTTTCCGTTTGATAATTCGGTTACTGTTTCGTCACTGATGGTTTCGCCCTCATTAAGAGGGACGCCTAACAGATTTTCTGTAGCTGTATTCATGATAATAATCTCCTTACGTTTTTAAATTTGGATATGAGAAAACCCTGCCGCTTGGCAGGGTTATGCGCAGAGTTTGGGGAACATCACACAAATTCGCCCTGAACCTCCACCGCGTCAATATATACGTTGCTGCCGATCGACGGTTCAATTCTGCCGATTGTGACTATCTCCACAAGGTGCAGCCCGTAGGGCAGAACCGTGTCGCAGACCGGAACCTTATAGGCAGTCTCCAATGTTTGCAGATACAGATTGATGGGTTCGCTGTTGGCCTTTTTGCCGTCAATATAAAGGTCAAGGCTGCCCTGCTGAGTGTTTTTCTGAGTGAATATAACGAACCTGTCGCCGACAAAGCAAAACCGCATCCTCTCCCCGATGCCGGTTGTGCTTTTTGCCATGCCCATGGGCAAATTCTCGTCATGATCGAAGTTGTTTCCGGCGCGCATGCTCCATGCGGCAGAAAAATGCAGGCGCGTATCACTCTCCTGTATCCTGACGGTCTGTATTTCGCCGGGCGCTTCGGTGGGAGCATCAAATATCAAAAGCTTTGCGAAGCGCAGCTGAGAGACTGCCCCATCCTCGGCAATCATATAAAACTTGTTTTCATAGCTTTCGAGCGCGGCGTATTCGACGGGGGTCAGCGTCCTGATTGCGGGGGACGAATCCGCCGCTCCCGGTTCTCCCTGCGGCCCCTGATCACCCTTATCACCCTTTGGCCCGGGATCACCCTGCGGCCCCATAGGCCCCTCGGGGCCGGGATCGCCCTTGTCACCCTTTGCTCCGCTGCCAAAATCCCCGCTTTCGAGCTTGTGTAAAAGCTCGTCCAGATTATAGTTGAGCAGACCTTTATACTCCTCGTCGGTAACCCGGTCGGCTTCGACGCCGGGCTTTATCTGAAGATGACAGACCGCGCTTTTAATCAGCTGCTCAAGCTGGCTTTCGTTCAGGCGAACAATGTGAAGCTGGATTTTTAGCTTGCCAGCGACCATAAGCGCCTGCGGAAGAGTGTAACTTATGTGCCCGTCTTCGGCGGGCAGATATTCGGTGCGCATACTGCATCCCCCCGCCGTTATGAACGACAAGTAGTAGCTGTAGTCGGGGGAAAGATAATCCGGTTCCAGTTCAAACCGTACGCGGGTGGCCATATGCTCGCCCGCATAGCCGCCCTGGGAAAAAACC
>DOZQ01000114.1:8561-10565 GCA_003517915.1 Oscillospiraceae bacterium
CAAGGCGGAAAATGACGGCTCCGACTGTAATAGCCGATTAGCCTCAAAACAAATTTTGAGCCGATTTTAAAGCCAATCATTTATACGCTTAAACAAGCGTGTTTGTTGCATGAAAAAAGGCAACAAACACAAAAAATGGGTACAATAATATATGAAATGTAAAATACATGTGAAAAAGCGTTGACTGAAAAGAATGGACGATGGTATACTAACATAGATATGCCGTAATCATACAGACGGGGGGGACAGGCAGTAATGCGTGATAAAATACGTAATTATGTCAGTGAACAGATGAGAAGGGCACCTAAGGGATTAAAGGTGCAGGAGCTTATCGACGAGATAACCGAAGAACTGCTGGAACGCTATAACACAATAGTAAGAGAGGGTTATGCCGAAGATGAGGCCTATCAGGCGGTAATTGAAGAGCTGGGAGATACCCGTTCCATAGTGCGCTCGCTTCGCAACGACGATATCATTGACAATCACCGCCTGCAAAGACAGCGCAGGTTTGCGGCTCTTCTGCTTGCGGTCGGGGTCGGATTTTACGTGCTGGCCGCCGCCGTGTTTTTAATCCAGTTCGCGCTGATGAATTCGGGTCTTGTTCCGGCTTTGATTCCGCTTATTTGTCTGGTCGGCGCGGGTACCTGCATTCTTATCTACTCCGCCGCGTCGGGTGCGAAATATGTCCGTACCGATGACACGCTGGTGGAGGACTTTAAAGAATTCCGCAGCTTTAATATGCAAAAGGAACGCATAAGAAAATCGGTAACGGCGATGATATGGTCGCTTACGCTGGCCGCGTTTTTTGTTTTGAGTGTTATTTTCAACGCGTGGGGATATACCTGGATAATTTTTTTAATAGGCGGCGCCATATCCAGAGTCGTGAACCTCGCGTTCGATTTGAGGGATTAGTGCCATGGTAAAAAAATTCACTTTGCTGCGCATGCTTATTTGGTTTGCCGCCGCCGTCGCGCTTACCGTTTTTTTTATAAACTGTATAAGAACAGGGTTTTCCGGGTATTTCACATCTAATTTATGGATGGACGACAACATGCATGTCGTGCAGGAAAAAAGCTATTCCCCTCAGGGGATTGAGAAAATAGACCTGATGTGCCCGTCGGCCAACGTGTATGTTTCGCGTACGAATGAGCCGGAAATAAAGCTGGTTTACAAAATCGTCGGGAATATGAACGAAGAGACCGATATACTCACCGTCTACTATAAAAACATTATGTCGGGGCCGGGAGCGTCGTCGGATGAAAATGACGGCGAGGATTCGGCCGGCGGGGAAGACGGAGACAAGTCGCTTAGAATCGAGCAGCCGGACTATAAGAGCGGGCTTATGGTGGTGGGGCAGGCGCCTTTAAAGCAAAAGCTGGAGATTTATCTGCCGGAAGCGTTTGAGTCTGAAATTAAAATCCATGCCAGTGCCGGCGACGTTAAATTTGCCTATGATTTTAATTTCAGCCGGGTTGAGGTGCTGCAAAACGATGGTTCGCTGGAAACCGAAGAGCTTAAGGCCGAATCGTTTTATTATTTTAACACCAAAGGCGGCTTAAACATGCAGGCTCTTGAAACCTCGGCCTATACTGTGCGCATGAGTGGAGGAGATCTGGTTATAGGTGCACTGAGAGGTTCGGGGGAATTGGCCACTCATGAGGGGAATATAGACATCGGGCTGCTTGGGCTTCCGGGAGCCTCGACAGTATCGACCACCTCGGGTGACATCAGCGTACGCATAGGAAGACAGATAAAGGCGGATATTTCCGCGCAGTCTGGTTCATTTACTCCGACCGCCGACTTTAAGCTGACCTATAATGATGATCAAAAACGCTCAGCGAAAGCTTCTGTGGGTGACGAGCCGCGTGTGGCTTTGAGTTTGGTAAGTAACACGGGGCATATTGAGATAACAAAATAATATATCATATTTGAATTTTAATACAGAATTAAAATATTTTTACTTTGTGGCCGGCGTGGTCATCATAGATTATGTAAACTTTTTGG
>DOZQ01000114.1:10723-10909 GCA_003517915.1 Oscillospiraceae bacterium
GGGTTGCATTGCGGATTGTTTTACGGTATGATGTAATAGACGCTTTATCATTTGCAAACGAAGGGAGGTCAGCTATGCATGAAGACCGAAAAAAGTCCTCTGCGGGCTTTGGTGTCGCTTTGTATGCTTATGGTTTTATTTATTGGCACGGTTGCCTGCGAAAAGAAAATTGATACAATGCCTTCA
>DOZQ01000150.1 GCA_003517915.1 Oscillospiraceae bacterium
AATAAATCTCCGGAGGACTGCCGGCAAGGGGTATGCCCTGCGGAAAATATGAGCCGGCCATATTCCGGCCCGTGCCACCAATACCTTACATACAATACAATAAATTTTGCCAGAATAAATCTCCGGAGGACTGCCGGTATGGGGTATGCCCTGCGGAAAAGCAGCTATGCCGCGTTCCAGGTTTCAAAAAGGGATTTTGCCGCCGCCGTGGATAACCAGCCGTTTTCATCCCATTTTACAGTATCCGTAAGGGTTACGGCCTGAAGCTTGACGTCAATGCGGTAGATCCAGTCATCTTCGGCGTCTTTTTTGAGTGTGACCTTGTCGAGCAGCAGGTTGGTCGCGGTATCCGGCTCAAGCGCAGTACTCCAATAAGCCCAAGCTCCACCGTTCGCGGCCGTGTCGGTGTCGTCCGCCAGCCAGCATCCGGCCTTTGCGGCGTTTAACCGCTGCTGTTCCTCGGGAGTCAGGGTTCCGGCCAACTCGCCGGAAAGAAGAAGCATATACTGGCTAAGCTTCATAGGGACGCACATGGGCGCCGTGTGATGCGGTGTGGGAGAGCCGCCGGTGTCGGTGCGGTCAACCATGCCGTCACTGCCCAGGGTGCTGTAAACCATGCCGGGGGTGCCGGGGGTGTAATCCCGCTCCATCCCGCTCATTGACCAGACGTAGTAATCGTGAAACTTGTCGGCCGTGTCGGTCTGTTCGCAGTCGGATATATCCGTGCCGGTATATGTATGGGGGATCCAAGTATTTTTGTCACGCACGTTGGGTTCGGGTCCGCCGCTCATAGTAAAAATCTTGTCACCTACCTGCATGTATTCATCCAGTCTGACCCGCACATAAATAGGATTTGTACCGCTGTTTTCTACGAATACGTCCTTGTTTAAGCCGTCGAATTCATCATGAAGCGTAACGTCGGCATCGTAGGTGCCCCTGAATTTGTTGGTGCGCGACTGGGTGAAGTCGATCCACGCCATTGCTCCGCCTATCAGCGCCGCTGTGACAAGAATCACTGCTACGAGCGCCGCAAGCGGCTTGTGCCCCCGCTTTCTGGCATATGCGTATTTGCTCATTGCGTTCACCTCCTTTCACGGTATTATTTAGATAATAGGGATATTTTATTTGCGGAGGGTTTTTGACGACCCGAACTGGCAAAGTACTATTTATAGTCAAACCTACACCAATAAGAGACCATTTTAGTATACTCTGCGGCATATATTACCAGTGTGGGCTTTTTAAGAAATTTGCAGGTGGTTATCGCTTGATCGTTGCAGGAGTTTCTTTTTTGAAAACGATTTTCCAAAGGGTAATTGTCGCGGCTAAAACCGCCACAATTAGTATGATCCACAAAACATTCTCGGCAATCATAGCCAAAACGCTGCCGAGATAGGGCATATGCCATATCACCCGCCCGACCACGTTGCCCTCAAAGGTTATCCATGTGTCGGGATTTGGATTGTCAACGCCCTGAGTGCGAAAGGCTCGCTGCCCGCTGTCCTCATAATTTTCAAAAATCTCTATAATTCGGTGGACTACCACGGTGCCGTCTTCTTTTGTAAACACTATGTCGGTACCGTTTTGCAGTCCGGATTTCAGTGCTTCATCCGGCGCTATAGCCCATGAAGTAATAAGGGAGCCCTGAGGATAGACGCTTTGCATAGAACCCGTAAGCACAGTGTTGTAGGCGAACGGGCCGAAACGTTTGCCGGGATCTCTGTTTCCAGAGTAAAAAAAAGCCAGCAGCACCATTACGACAAGCGCCGCATAAAACACGGCGCTTCGGACAGTCGCGCCTTTTTTCGGTTTTTTTGACTCTTCAATTTCTTGTTTCCAGTGTTTGTATATGTATTCACGATTAAAATCATTAATGGTTCTGGGGTTCATTATTCCTCTCCGTCTTTGCGCATACCATACTCAGCCAAAGCAACGCGGAGTCCTCTGTTTTCTTCTTCAAGAGAGGCGCATATTCCGCAGATTTTGTTGTAGTCTTCGCTGAGTTTGTCTATGTAGTCATCCACCTGCATGCGGTCATAGCCGCGGAATCTTATGTCAAACTCAATATCATTGAAAAAGGCGGTGCTTTCCGGCAGGGAAACGGCAGCTTCATTATGAGGATTCTCCGTATGCCCAAGCTCGGCGTTTATGACCGTATCTGACGAGGGTTCATATTCTGAGGTTTCTGTTTTATCCTCCTGCGGCTCTGGATCAGGCTGCACGGACGATTCCAATATGAGCGCGTTTTCCTGCTCCATAAGTTCTCTGGACTCTACCTCTTTGAGCAATTCGTCAATTTCATAAGCAACAGGGTTGTCGCCGTCATAAAAACCCTCATAGTTTAAATCTTCAAGAAATTCGTCAACTTCAAACGAAACAAGATTATCTTCATCGTTATCCATTTGCGTTTGCTCCTTTTGCGGAGCTGAACACCCCTTTTGTACTAATATATGAACGGCCAGAGACAGACGCCCCGGCACAGCCGATTTAAACCCGCCAATATTATACTATATCTAAATACATTTTGGGATATTCAGACATTAAATGCAGTTGTATTTACATTAACAGCAGTGCTATCATTTATCTGGATATAAGAAGCTCTTTAAGCTCAGTATATCGGTTACGGCTCATGGGAAGTGACGTACCGTCACGCAGGGTAATGCCGGTGTAAGTCAGGCTTTCAATTGCGCACAGAGCCACAAGGTAAGATTTGTGGGTTCTGAAAAACCCATATTCCGACATCTCGCGTTCCAGTTTACTAAGGCTGACAAGAGGAAACTCAAAACAGGTATTCTGACCGTAGTGCACCTTAGCGATGCGGTGATAGATCTCATAATAAAGAATGCTGTCAATCGGAATGTTGCGCGTTTCGCCTCCACCGTAATAGACGGCGTATTTTTGCTTTTTTTTATTCAGCGACCGAACTGCCTGCAAAAAAATATGCTCAAAGCGTTCCTGCGAGGTTTTGCCCTTGATTATGTAATGCAGCGCGCCAACGTCAAAGGCGGCGTCATAATGTCCTTTGTCGGAGCTGAGAAAAATTATGTCGCCGGTATAGCCGTGATCCCTGAGGCGGCGCGCCGCTTCGTCGCCGCTTATGTTCGGCGTATTCATGTCTATAAAAAGCAGGTCTGCCATGAAATGGAGATTTTCCGCATCGAACATCAGGGAAGTCGCCGTGTCATAGGCTGAAAGCTCTAAAGCGACGCCGTGTTTGTCCGCTATTTTCAAAATCAGCTCCGAATAACTGTCCCTGTGTGCGGTATTGTTATCGCATACAATAACCTTCATCGTGACTTCCTCCCGTTTATTTTGCGGATATTCCTTTTTTCAAAGCTAAAGTGCATGAATCGTATACCCGAGAACGGCGTGGAACACACTGTATTCAGGTCGCCTGATGTCATATAAAAAACAAAAAAGCTTTTAGAAACAGGTAATTTCAATCCCATAGGAAATATTTTCACAGCCGGAATTATAACATGATATCTAGTAATTGTCAATCCTAAACTATACAAAAACGAGAATGTGAACCAAGGGAATTTAGAGCAATTTGATCTACAATATATAAAAAATTAATAAAATTGTTATATATTATGAAGTGAAGCTGTCATATTTATGTGGTATAATATAATTGAAATTGGGTGATATTTATGCAGATAAACCGGCTGCTTGAAATTGTTTATATACTGCTTGGCAAAAAAACCGTCACCGCAAAGGAGCTTGCTCAGCGGTTCGGGGTTTCCCCGCGTACAATTTACCGGGATATCGACACTCTGAGTTTGTCGGGTATCCCGGTGTACACCGAAAAAGGCAAGGGCGGAGGCATACGCCTGTTGCCTGATTTTGTGTTAAGCAAATCGATTTTGAGTGAAAGCGAGCAGGGAGAAATTTTAGCGGCGCTGCAGGGAATTTCGGCTGTGAACGCCGCCGAAACGGACAATGTGCTGCAAAAGCTTTCCGCTTTGTTCAACAAAAACTCGGTCAATTGGATCGACGTCGATTTTTCTGACTGGAACGTCGATAACAGCGATATTTTTCAGAATTTGAAAACTGCGATTCTCGAGCGAAGAATCGCAGAGTTTGATTATTACGGCGTTTACGGCAAAAAAACCCGCCGCAGGGTTGAACCGATACAGCTGTGCTTTAAATCCAAGGCGTGGTATCTTAAAGCGTTTTGCCTGACTCGGCAGGATTTAAGGCTGTTCAAAATACTGCGCCTTAAAAATTTGTCGGTGACGGCCAAAATTTTTCAGAGCCGGAATATACAGGATTTTCACCTCGAACCAAACCCTGAGTTAGGCGGGAGCTGTATCGAGCTGGTATTAAAGATAGGTCCCGAAATGGCTTACAGGGTCTATGACGATTTTTCGGAGGAGCAGATAACTCCTCTGCCTGAAGGCGAATTTATAGTTTCTGTCTCATGGCCGCAGGACGACTGGATGTTCGGATATATTTTATCCTACGGCGAATATGCTGAGGTCATAAATCCACCGCATATCAGAGAAAGTATTAAAGCCGCAGCGCAAAAAATAGTTGAAAAGCATGAAAACCTTATTGAAGACGCTTGACAAAATTATATAATCGACCAACTTTAAAACTGGCCCAGGATTTGCGAGGATTTTTTTGTTCTCGCGAGGAAAAAAACGTAGAAATATAGAGCATATTGCGAGCATTTTTGACATGGTGAGAGCAGAAAAAGACCGGGAAGACGGAACAGTTTTGATGTTGATCTATTATAAAAGTTACGGTCGCTGGATGAATTTTCATCCAGCGACCGTAACCCTTGTGACTTTAAGTAGTTAAGTGGTGTATAGTTGATTTTTGCGTAACATTTTAAAAATCGGCATAATCATAGCATAATTATGAATATATACATAGCCGAGGAAAGAACAGCAAATACGGTAGTCAGCACGTACATTACACGGGACGCCGTTTTTAACGGCGTAGAGCGCGCGCCTTTTGCCTGCTTTAAAAACAACCCTGTAAAAATCGCGCCCATCAAAATCAGCGGTACCGCATAGCGGATGTTTTCGGTGCAGGTGTGGGGATGGGTAAAGCAAAACACATAATAAAGTATAAAATATATGCCGTAAATAATAACAAAAAACTTTTTTTGCAAGGAGTTTATCACGCCGGTTTTTTTAATCAGCATGTAGATCATCACGGCTAAGGCGCAGACCGCCAGCAGAGTTCCTATCCAAAAAAGCGGTTTCGCTACAAAGTCCAGACTCTGGTAGTTACCCTCGTCAAACATGGCGGTTTTCAAAAGGCCTATCGTGGGGTTAAACTCATAATATTTTCCGCCGTAAAACTCAAACTGGTGATAAACACTTTCAAACTGGAACGCGTCGAAATTAAACAGCCGGTTCCATACCGAATGATATCCCACATACTGCGCGCTGTCGGAACCGATCAGGGGAACATAAGACGGCGGTACGCCGTGGGTAATATAATTGCGCACTTCCCACCATATTCCAAGCGGCACACAAACGGCGCCGAACGCGCAAAACTGTCTGAAAAGCGACCCGCGTTCTTGTCTTTCGCGTATAAACATTATAAGAAACATAGCCGCCACAGCCGGCGCTACCATCCAGACCGAAAGCTTTGTCATCATTCCCAGCCCGATGCACAGTGCTAGCAACAGAATATTCCGGTAACTTCGGTTCTCCATCCAATTAAGCGCGGCAAGAATTGCGCCGAATGTAAAGGTTACGGATAAAACATCGTTATTCATACTGGCGGCCAAAATAAAAAATGTCGGATGAAAAGCGATAATCGCAAACGCGGCTATCATCGCTTTTCCACTGATTTTTAATACCTTAAAAATTTTATATGCCAACACCATACAGGCCGTGGAATAAAACAGGGTCAAAAATCTTATTCCCTTTGCGGCGGTCTCAAGTGACGCGCCGAGAATCATTTGCAGTTTCATCCAAAGCGCCGCCAATATATGGTGAAGCGGAGGATGATAAAATTGATCTATCTCGCGGACATCCCCCTGCGGCAGCGAACCGTTTTCGAGCAAATGTCCTATATAACCAAGATGGCCGTTCCCGCTCTGAAAAGAGCCTATGTCATGCTGTCGACCAGCCGCGTTAACAACAAGACGTAAGGCAAAGCCAAGCAAAAACAACAATAATATTATGTTTTTATCAGTAAAGGCTTTGGTTTTGGCCAAATAAAAACATAATGCCGTCAGAGCGGCCGCAAAGATTATTCCCAAAACGGCAAATAAGAATATGTATCTGCGCCACTCGATATTTCCCTGCGTAACAGTCAAAAACATGACATAAGATATGAGACAGAGCAGCGCCGACGAAATAAACGGATGCCCCGTAAACGACGCTAAAAAAGTTTTTATTAAGCCGCCCTGGCTGTCCGGGTTATTCGGCGTTTTTAAACCGGTATCCGTGTTCATAGCTACCTCCCTTGTCCATCTTTTTCCTCGTGGTATTCCTTTTCAGTGTTGATATTCCAAATCGCGTTTTTGTCTTTTCCGCCGTTTAAAATACATCCGGCCGCGCGTATGGCGGTAAGCATGGAATGATCCATGTTATTATAATGGTGCTGGCCGTTGCGTCCGACACAGTATAAATTGCCGAAGGTATTTAAATAATCGGTAAGCTCACCCATTTGTGAATATGTATCAAAATATGCGGGATATGCTTTTTTGATTTTTTCCCGGTGGGAGTCAAGCACGTCCGCTGACTCAATAATTCCCATTTTCTCAAGCTCGCCGGCGGCAAACCGCACACATTCATCCTC
>DOZQ01000065.1:0-616 GCA_003517915.1 Oscillospiraceae bacterium
TAATCGTCCGCGCCGCTGTCCAGCCCCGTTACCTTGTCAAGCTCGGTGTCCTTCGCCGTCAGCATTAAAATCGGCAGGGCTCCGGTTTTACTGTCCTTTCTTAAACGCTTTGTCGCTTCAAAGCCGCTCATGCCCGGCAGCATGACATCAAAGATTATCATATCGGGCACAGCGTCACAAACGGCCTTCAGCGCGTCCTCCGCGTTATCAAAGGCCATTATCTCATAAGAAAATGAGGTCAGCGCGATTTTGACCATCTCGCGGATATTCTCGTCGTCCTCNNNNCGATTTGATTTTTCCTTATGAGCTGCTGCGACTAAATCAAATTGCTCTAAAAAATCAAGGTGTTCTTATGCTCTCCCGTCTGCGAAAAATGAACCCATTCGCAGATATTTACCGCGTGGTCGGCAATGCGCTCAAGATATTTCGCTATAAGCAGAAAATCAACCGCGCTGTCCATATCCCGAGGCTGCGCTTTAAATACTTCCACAAGCTCTTCTTTAATCAGGTTGAAATAGTCGTCGACCTCGTCGTCTTTTTCCTCCGTGGCCTTTGCCAGTGTAAGATCGCTGTTGACATAGGCGGTGACCGCGTCGTGCACCATTCCCACGGCGGC
>DOZQ01000065.1:738-1025 GCA_003517915.1 Oscillospiraceae bacterium
TCGCGGGCAATGAGCCACAGACATTTTGACTCGATTTTCTTTTCCATCTCGTCGACGTCTATGTCGTTTTCTATAATAGCTTTGCAGAGCTTTAAATCGTTGCTTTTAAACGCTCTTATAGAGTCGTCGATAGCGTTTTCCACAAAGCTGCCCATATCGATTATTTCGATATGCAGTTGTCTCAATTCGTTTTCAAAACCAAAGCGTCCCATGCGGTTCACTCCTTTATAGGTTTGCTATAATAATAACATTTTTTAACCGAAACGTCCAGTTATGTAATCCTCGGT
>DOZQ01000065.1:1082-7359 GCA_003517915.1 Oscillospiraceae bacterium
GCCTGCTGCATATTGTGCGTTACGATGACAATGCTGTATTTCTTTTTAAGCTCACACGCCAGCTCCTCAATTTTCACCGTGGATATCGGATCGAGCGCGCTGGTGGGTTCATCCATCAGCAGCACTTCCGGCTGTGTGGCCAGAGCCCTTGCGATGCAAAGACGTTGCTGCTGACCGCCAGAAAGCCCAAGCGCCGATTTTTTCAGCCGATCCTTCACCTCGTCCCAAATGGCGGCGTCGGTGAGGCTGCGCTCGACNNATTTCATCCAGCAAAATGCGCCGCTTTATGCCATGCATACGCGGGCCGTAGGCGATGTTGTCATATATGCTCATGGGAAAAGGATTGGGCGACTGGAACACCATGCCCACTTTTTTTCTAAGCACTGTGACATCCACCCCCTTGCTGTAAATATCCTCGCCGTCGAGATGTACCTCGCCTCTGATTTTGACCCCCGCTATGGTATCGTTCATGCGGTTGAGGGTTTTAAGGTATGTGGATTTTCCGCAGCCCGACGGTCCGATCAGGGCGGTTATATGACCGCTCGGGATATCCATGCCGACATCTTTTAAAGCATGCACGTCGCCGTAATATAAATTGAGGTTTTTTGTGTGTATTTTTGTCCTGTATTTTTTGCTCATGTTTTTTGCAGCCTCCCCGCGATATAACGCGTCAGCGTATTCAAAATAATTACGATAATTATAAGCACCGCCGCTATTCCAAACGCCGTTTCATTGTCGCCCCTTGAATAGGCGTAACGGTAAAGCTCGACCGAAAGGGTAGAGCCGGCACCGGAGAGCTGAGAAAAAATACTGCCCTTTGGCATATACATGGCGCTCCCTCCGGCAACAAGCAAAAGCGCGGCGCTTTCGCTCACCATTCGGCCTATGGACAAAATTATGCCGGTCAAAATGCCCTTAAGTGACGACGGCAGCAAAATTGTTCTAACCATATGCCACTTGGTTGAGCCTATGGCCAACGCGCCGTCACGGTAACTTTTTGGAACCGCCCTTAGTGCCTCCTGAGTGGTTCTTATCATTATGGGCAGCACCATTATAGTAAGGGTGAGGATACCTGATATCAAAGAAACCTTTAACCCGAACAGCAGACAGAACACGACATAGCCGAACACGCCGTATAAAATTGACGGTATGCCCGACAGGGTTTCGGTCGCGAATTCTATGACGCGCACAAACCGTTTGCTCCCCGCGTATTCGTTAAGATAAATCGCGCCGCCCACGCCTATAGGCACGCAGAAAAGCAGCGTAAAAAATATTATATAAAGCGTGTTTATAATACTGGGAAAAATGCCGACCGTCTTTGCTATAGGATTGGGCGCGGTGGTGACAAAGGAAAGTGAAACCGCGGGAAGTCCTCTTATCAGAATTGTCGCTATAAAATAAACGACCATCGCGATAACGCAGCCCGAAAGCAAAAATATTACACCGTAGACCAGCTTTTCGAGCGGCCTGCGTTTTTTTGCGGTGATGTTTATATCGTTCGACAGCTTATCGCCCGCCGATTCCCGGATTTTTCTCCTGCCGGCGGTTATATTTCTGGGCAGCTTATCTGTCACCGTTGTCACCGCCTTTTTTTAGTATTCTGCTGAGTGAGATATTTATTATCATGATAAACACAAAAAGTACAAGCCCTATTCCATAAAGCGCCTCGCGGTGAAGTCCGCTGGAATAGGCCCACTCAATGGGAATAGATGCGGTGAGAAGACGCACGGGCCTTAAAAGCTCCGGCATTATTGCGGCGTTTCCGGCTACCATTATGACCGCCATCGCCTCGCCGATAGCCCGCCCTACTCCGAGAACCATCCCCGCTACTATACCGCTTTTAGCCGCCGGGAGCGTGACTTTGAATATGCTTTGCAGACGCGTGGATCCAAGAGCCAGCGACGCGTCCTCATACTGCTGCGGCACCGTGCGTATTGCCGTTTCGGACACGCTGATGATGGTGGGTAAAATCATGATGATCAATATGATAATGGCGGACAAAAGACAGCCGCTTGTCGGCAGCCCGAGCGCGGTTTGAATATCGAAAATAAGCGGCACTATAAGAATGGCTCCCAAAAGCCCGTAAACGACCGACGGTATTCCGGCCAGCAGATCTATCAGCATCCGCAAAGCGGAGGCAAGCTTTGAGTGGGTTAATTTCGCCAAAAAAACGGCCACAAGTACACCGGTCGGCACCGCGATTAATATAGCTGAAAACGCGGCGATTATGGATGACAGAATCATTGGAGCGATGCCGAACTGTGAATTTCCGGGGTTCCAGGTCTGCCCAAACAAAAAATCAATTACGCCGAGCTTGCCTATTACCGGCCCTCCGGAAAAAACCATATAAACCGTCATGCAGACAACGCAGATTACCGCCGCAAGCCCGCAGACCAAAAAAATAAGGTTCATGCTTTTTTCAACGGCCGATTTTGTTCTGCTGCCGCCGACAATAGAAATATTTTGTTCCATACGCTTCTCCCTGTACATGGCTGATTGCAGGAGCCCGTGAAGGCTCCTGCAACCGGTCGCTGTTTTTTTATTATTTTATAGGAAGCAAACTGTTGTCCGCAACGACTTGCTGCCCGGCGTCGCTCATCACGAAATCCATGAAAGCCTGTGCGGGGGGAGTAAGCGCGGCGCCGGTTTTTACTAGGAGGTAGAATTCCCTTTTAAGCAGGTATGTATTGTCTTTAAGGGTATCGGTCGAAATTTCAACACCTTCATATTTTACGGTTTTGACCGCCGCGGGATCCACATCCGAGAAGGACATATAACCGATGGCGTTGGGATTTTCGGAAACCTGAGTCTGAATGGCACCGGTGCTGTCGGCAACGCTCGCGGAAGCGACGATGTTGCTGCCGCCGGCTTCGAGTCCGATGATCTCGGCAAACGCGTCTCTTGTGCCGGAGCCCTCTTCTCTGGTGACGACCGTGATAGCGGCGTCATTGCCGCCGACCTCGCTCCAATTTGTGACTGCGCCGGTGTAGATATCGGCCAGCTGCTGTGTGGTTAGATCTTCGACACCGTTGCCTGAGTTGACTACAATAGCGATTCCGTCAATGGCGTAGGAGACCGCGTCGAGTCCGTCTTCCGAACCGTCTGTTTTGAGCTCACGGCTTGAGTGCCCGATTTCATAAAGGCCGGATATGGTGTTTTTAATGCCGTCGCCCGATCCGTTTGGCTCATATTCGACTGTCACGTCGCCGTTGTCCGCCTGAAACTGAAAGATGAGCGCGTTCATAACCTTTTCGACCGAGGTGGATCCGCCTGTTTTTACAATGCCGCTCAGCGCTGTATCTTCGCTGGATTCTGTGGAGCTTTCACCGGAATCCTGAGATACGATGTCCGCTGTGCTGTTGTCGGACGCGGCGGAGCTGGGTTCATCGGAAGCGCAACCGGTAAAAAGTGCCGTCAGCATTAAAACCGCTAAAAGTAACCCTGTGATTTTTCTCATAAAGTAAACTCCTTTTCATTTTCTACGAGTTTAAGTATAAGCAAATATCCTGATGTGGAAAAGCACACTGCGGTATAGTTTGTGTAAAGTTTATGTAAAACGTGTGACAGCGTCTGTATAAATAGCAAAATCCGGCCGGAATTTCCGGCCGGATTTTGCGCAAACAAAACTAATTAGATTTTACTTTTATTATGAGCAGCGCCGCTAAATAAAGCGCCGCAAGAACCAGCGTCGGATTTCCATAGTCCGAAACAAGCAGATATACGCCGGCGAGCACCGCCGCCGCGATAAGAACAACGGAAGTGACTGCACAGACTATACCGGCGGTTTTTATGGGTAAAACCTGCAACAAAAGGCATTTTAACACATCTCCGCCGTCCAGGCCGATTATCGGCAGAAGCTGAAATCCACCGAGCGCCAAATTTACCGCGCCGATAACAAGTACCCAAAAATCCGCATAAATGATTTTATAAACAACAAGCGCGGCTACGCAGCAGATAAGATTTAAAAGCGGGCCGGAAAGCGCGAGCGCGATTTCGCTCTTATATCCGCACGGAGCGGGATCGCGTACGATTTTGATGCACGCTGGATACATTTCAATGCGGCGCGGACGCAGGTTTTTAATCAACATGTAAGACAAGTGTCCAAGCTCATGAATGACGGCGGCACTTATTGCCGCCGTCATCATTCCTGATTGGTCAATTAACAGCAAAAACGCGATCATAGCGCAAAATAACACGCTGACGTGAATTTTTACGCCGAATACACTTAGGTTCATGTGTTGCCGCTTACGGGAAGCAGATAAGAAGGATCAATCCGCACGCCGCCTACACGAACCTCAAAATGACAGTGCGGCCCGTTTGAGACGCCGGTGCTGCCCACCTCGGCGATCGTTTCACCCTTGTCTATTTCCTGCCCGTCTTCTACAAGGATTTTACTGCAGTGCGCGTAAACGGTCTCCATGCCGTTCGGATGCTTTAAAAACACATATTTGCCAAACGAATCATCCTCCCCAATTTTGCTTACCGTTCCCGACATAGCCGCCCTGATTCCTTCTCCCTCATAGCCGCCTATATCTATGCCGCCGTGCATACGATTTTCGCCGCTGACCGGATGGATGCGCATGCCAAAAGGCGATGTGATCCTGCCGTTTACAGGGAGTATAATACTGTTGACATGCGCGCCGACAGATTCGGCGATTTTTTGTCCGTTCAAGTCGGTCGCTACATAAACTTTTTCGGAATCCTCGGAGCTCACCGGGAAATCGTCGTCGGTGTCGCCCGGTTCATCCTCCGCACCACTACTTATGTCACTTCCGATACCGCTTTCATTGTCATATTCGTTTTCCGAAAAGCCCGGCAGTTTTGACGAAGGCGGGTTTTGCTGCCGCGGGAGCGAGCTTTCATCGTTTTGTGTTCCTTCCGGCGTATCTAAACCAAAAGCGTCTCCTATTGTCTCAAGAACCTCTTCCACTTTTGTCTCGTCTTCAAAATTATCAACATAGCCTTTTCGGGTCGCGTCATACAGGTTTCCTCCGAACGTTTTCAGCATAACAGCGGCCAACAGTACAATAACGCATATAATCGCCTGTGTTGTTAACAACTCAAACCGGTTTCTTTGTCCCATTTTTCCTGTACTCTTTATTTTTTTCAGTTCAAGATCCAGTTTATTGCTCAAAGGCGGCACCTCCATATTTTTCTTTTACCTTAATTAATCGTATGCCCACAGGATACGGAGCAGTACAATAAATTCTCTTTTAAGGACATATGGGAAAGCTGATTGTGGATGACGTCGGCAATCCTAAATCCGCAATGATTGATATAGCCAAACCAATCGCCCAAAAGGCGATTTNNTTTGAAATGGTTCTAGTATATATAGTCAAATCATTTGAAAAGTGCTTTGACTATAGTAGATATCTGTTTTTTACCGGAGAATCGGACGTATACCCAACTTTTTGTATGTGAAGCTTTATTTGTGATGAATTTGTGACGAAATACCACAAAAGCATCATATAATCTTAAAAAACGCTTTTGTTGTTACCGTTATCATTATTTTTTTATCATAGATTTGTTGTATAATTAAAATATACAAAATTATTGCGTGAAAGGAGGATTCAGGTGTGAGCAATCTTTCTGCGGAAGTATCGAGGCAGGATTTCGAAAAGCTTGCCAACGCGATCGATCTTTACAAAACAAGAGAAGGAGGTTTAATCCCGGTACTGCATACGGCGCAGGGAATATTCGGCTATCTTCCCCTTGAAGTACAGGAGTTTATTGCCAGAGGTATGGATATCCCGCTGTCTGAGGTGTCGGGAGTCGTGTCTTTTTATTCCTACTTTTCCTCTGTGCCCAAGGGCAAGCATACTATCCGTGTTTGTCTGGGCACTGCCTGCTATGTCAGGGGCGGCAAAAAAATCATTGAATACCTGATTGATCATTTGGGTGTAAATGCCGGTGAAACCACGGACGACGGTAAATTTACCCTTGAGGTAGCCAGATGTATTGGCGCTTGCGGCCTTGCTCCGGCAATGATGATCGACGAAAAAGTGTACCGTCAGGTCAATGTAAACAAGCTGGAACAAATTTTGGGAGATTATTAAGAAGGGAGGATTACAATGAAAGCGGAAATGGTAAAATCCTTGCAGGATTTATTGTCGGTCAAAAACGAGTACCTTGACGAGCTGTCACGTTATGAACGCCAGATATTAGTTTGCGGGGGCGCGGGCTGTGTCTCGTCCGGCTGCGCCGAAATTCAGCAGGAGCTCCGTCAGGCGCTTGAGGAGTACGGCCTTGCCGGAAAAACAAAAGTGGTGGAAACCGG
>DOZQ01000084.1:0-4198 GCA_003517915.1 Oscillospiraceae bacterium
CTCAGCGTCGATGTCGGCTTCCTTTTTGCTCATGTACTGTTTGACGGCCTCCAGCTTTTCGGCGGGATAGGTGATCTGAACGGTAGTGTTTTTCATTGTCAAGCCTCCATTCTATTTCATAATAATCAAAACCACCAGTTGAACTGGTGGTATGCACAGCCCTAAAAGGGCATATTACAGGCACAGCCCCTCAAGGGGCACTGAAAGGACTGCCAACCGCATTACTATCACAGGCCGCCGCTAAAGCGGCCTTTTCTTATGCCTATGTATTCTTGCTACCCGTAAACGGGTCCGTATATTCCTTAAAGGATATTTGGTCTGCTGCTATGTCTTCTTGCAGCTGGTTTTTGATGTACTCTGCTATCGCAGTTTTGTTTCGGCCTACCGTATCCACATAGTACCCCCTACACCAAAAGTGCCGGTTCCCGTACTTGTACTTTAGGTTGGCGTGCCTGTCAAATATCATCAGGCTGCTCTTCCCTTTCAGATACCCCACAAACTGTGCTACGCTCAAGCTTGGCGGTATACACACCAGCATGTGTATGTGATCGGGGCAAGCGTTTGCCTCCACTATCTCCACCTTCTTCTGTTCGCACAGCTTCCGCAGGATTTCTCCTATGTCGGCCTTTATCTTACCGTAGATTTCTTTCCTACGGTATTTCGGTGCGAACACCAGATGGTATTGGCATCGCCACTTGGAATGTGATAAACTTTGTATGTCGTTCATGCGACAAAACCTCCTTTTGCTTTTCGGTGCGGTTGGCAGACCTGCATCTATTTTAGCAAAAGGAGGTTTTCTTGTATCTAAAGATTTTTTATTCTCACTGGCTTAGCCGGTGGTTGTTTCTTGCTAAAGCACTAAAACAAAAAATGATGGGGGAAAAACGAAAGGATACTACATCATAGCGTCTCAGCGGTTAGGGCTTCCTTTGTTCGATATTACCGCCGCTCTCAATTCTCCGAATGTACACTGAATTTATATCCGTAGCCCCATACCGTCGTAATATAGCTGTTATAAGGACGGATTTTTTCCCTTAGACTTTTTATATGCGTGTCGACCGTACGGTCTCCGCCTTCAAACTGATGTCCCCAAACCATATCCAAAAGCATCTCCCGCGTAAAACACTGTTCAGGATTACGGGCCAAAAACAGCAGTAAATCATATTCTCTGGGAGCAAGCTTTATCCGTGTGCCTCCGGCGGACACCTCCCGGGAGGTTAGATTTATGAGGAGTTCCCCCACCCGCATAACATCCGATTTACGTACATACGCACCTGTGAGCCTAAGCAGGNNCTTTTGACTCTTGCGACTAACTCGCGCGGATAAAACGGCTTGCAGATAAAGTCACCGCCGCCAGCCGCAAAGGCGTCCAAGCGGTCCTGTTCGGTATTTTTTTTGCTGATAAAAATCACGGGGGTATCCGTGCAAAACTGTTCGCATACCATCAGTCCGTCGATAACCGGCAGCTCGGTATCGAGTATCAAAATTTTATATTGGCTGCGGCGCAAGAGCTTGACGGCCGCAACCCCGTCCCGCGCCTGATCGGTCTGCCAGCCCTGCTCCGTGAAAGCATATATAATGATATCCCGTACCGATGTGTCGGCGTCGGCTACCAATATCCTTATTTCGCCTGTATCCATAATAACTCCTTTATGCCTGGTAAACAGATAATAAGTTAAATATAGAAATGAACTATAAAAATTATACATAAAAACTTAAAAAAAAGCAAGAAAGCGCTTATGATTCCGTTTAAAAAGGAACCATAAGCGCTTTTTAGATAAGCATTGATCAGCACTTATCTGGATGTGTATTTATTCATAACCGTTTTTAAAATATCCACGGTTTCCTGTGATTCGGCAAGCTCCTCCTTGAGCCTCTTGTTTTCTGTTTCAAGTTCAAGAACCCTTGGAGATTCGAGCTCACTGCGAACCGAGCCGGAAACCTCGGCCGGCTGAACCTGACGTTTAGCCTTTGCCATTTCGGCGCGGCGCCGGATGATATCGTCCACTTCACAGACAAAAACCTCATCGGTCAATTCGTTGTGCAACCCGCGCTTTACATATGTCGTATGAAGCAGTTCATGGGATTTATGTCCGTTGGGTATGTCAAGATATTCGTCATAAAGCCGCTGAATATACGGGTTTTCGTGAGATTTCCGCAAAGTCTTGGCCTCGTCCTCGTCAAACAGCCCCGCAAGGCGCTTTTGACGCACCTCGGGATCCTTTGAGCGCGGCTGTCCTCCGCCCATAATACATCCGCCCGGACAACCCATGACCTCAATAAAATGATAAGGCGAGGTTCCGTCAGCCACCTGTTTCATCAGCTGCTCCGCTCCGTCCAGACCGCTGGTAACCGCGACTTTCAGCTCGGCTCCCTCAAGATAATTATATTCGGGAAGAACGCCGGTAACGCTAAGCGACGCCTCTTTAATCTTTTCAGAGCCGCTCAGGGGCATGATATGCAGCGCCTCAAACGGAAGCTCCCTGCCTGTGACAAGCTCATAAACGGTGCGCAGGGCCGCTTCCATAACGCCGCCCGTAAACCCGAAAATATCGGCCGCACCGGTGCTGAAGCCAAGGGGATTGTCAAACTCTTCGTCCGGCAGACTGTTGAAATCAATGCCGGTGGATTTGATCATATACGCAAGCTCGCGCGTAGTGATGACCGCGTCCACATTTTTATATCCGTCGTTTTTCATTTCGGCGCGTTCGATTTCATATTTTTTGGCGGTGCAGGGCATCACCGATACGACATACATATCCTTTGGATCCACGCCGATTTTCTCGGCATAGAATGATTTCACAAGCGCGCCCATCATGGTGTGGGGAGATTTGCAGGTTGAAAGATGTGAAAGACGCTCGGGGAAATGGTGCTCGATATATTTGATCCAGCCCGGGCTGCAGCTGGATATCATGGGCAGCACGGCCTTTTTCCCTGTAAGCGCGGATTTCAGCCTGTGAAGCAGCTCGGTTCCCTCTTCCATTATGGTGAGGTCGGCAGCGAAATTCGTATCAAAAACATCGTCAAACCCCATGCGGTGCAGCGCCGCGGCAATTTTCCCAGTCACCCGGGTTCCGGCGGGATAACCGAATTCCTCTCCCAGCGCCACGCGCACGGCGGGAGCTACCTGCACCACCACCCGCTTTGAAGGATCGCTTATGGCGTTCCATACCCTTTTTGAGCCGTCGGTCGAACGCAAAGCGCCCACGGGGCAAACGGTGGTACACTGTCCGCAGAACACACAGTTGACCGAACCCAAGGGAAGCCCCATAGCTGGGGAAATTTCAGTGTTGAAGCCGCGGTTTTGCGCAAAAAGCACACCTGTTTTCTGAATATCGTTGCAGACAGTCACACACCGGCGGCACTGTATGCATTTGGTCATGTCGCGGGTAACGGATACCGAAGCATCGGCGTGAAAATTAGAACGCGCACCCTCAAAGCGGGAGTTGTCGACCCCCAGCAGCTTACCCATCGACTGGAACTCACAGTTTTGATTGCGTGTGCAGATAAGGCAGTCCTGCGAATGGTCGGAAAGCATGAGCTCATAAAGCACCTTGCGCGCCTCACGCACCTTGCGGGAATTGGTTTTGACCACCATTCCCTCGCGAACCTCGGCAAGACATGAGGCCACCAGCGATGGCGCTCCTTCCACCTCGACGACGCATATGCGGCACGAGCCGAGCTTATGTACATCCTTGAGATAACACAAATTCGGGATATTGATATGGTTCTGGCGGGCGGCTTCTATTATGGTCGTGCCTTCCTCCGCCTGAACCGGAAGATGGTTTATTGTCAAATTGATCATGCTCCGCTACCTCCTTTCACAGTGCAGACAGCGCATGGATTCGGCCATGGCGGTCAGCTTATGATATCCCAAAACGACCTCGTCGAAAGAGTCGCGGCGGCGTTTGAGTTCAAGCATATCCAGCGGGTAACGCCCCAGCTCCACCACCTCGTCATCGTCATAAACGGGATTGATTTTTATTTCATAGCCCTTGTTGAGTATTCCGCGCCCGCCCAGATATTTGTCTATGGCTATGGCGGCCGCCTTTCCGTCGGCAATGGCCTGAATAACGGTGTCCGGCCCGCGCACGATATCGCCGCCGGCAAAGACTCCCTTTATAGTGGTCATCATGTTTTCGTCCACCGTAAAGGTTCCCCACGGAGTAAGCCCTATGTGCTCGGTTTCAATGAACGG
>DOZQ01000084.1:4218-6914 GCA_003517915.1 Oscillospiraceae bacterium
TTTATCACCACGGATTTTCTGCGTCCGCCGGAATCAAACTCACCGAGGGTCATTTTTACGCATTCGATCTTTGCCACACGGCCGTTCTCATCCGCTATAATCCTTACGGGCTGGGTCAGCTCCATAAGCTCGACGCCCTCAATAAGCGCCTCATGGATTTCGGTGGCGTAGGCGGGCATCATCTTGCGTGTGCGCCTGTATAAAACAGTGACCTTTTTAGCGCCCATTCTAAGCGCGGTGCGCGCCGAGTCTATGGCGGTGTTGCCGCCGCCGATTACTATTACATTTTTTCCGAGAGAAATCTCGCGGCCCAAATTTACCGTCTTGAGGAACGTAATGCCGTGTATGACCCCGTCAATGTCCTCGCCCTCAATATTGACCCGCTGCGGATATTCCGCGCCGGTTGAGACGAATACGGCGTCGCTGTCATTTTTGAGCTTGTCAAAGCGGATATCCTTGCCTACGGTCATGCCCAGATGAACGTTGACCCCCTCTTTTTTGATAAGGTCGATTTCATGCTGAAGCACATCCATAGGCAGCCTGTATTCGGGTATGCCGAACGCAAGCACTCCGCCGGCCTTCTCCTCCGATTCATATACGTCTATATCATAGCCTATTCGCGCAAGATAATAACCGCAGGTAAGCCCCGACGCTCCGGCACCAATGATAGAAACGTGCTTGCCGTTGCTTGGGAAAATAACGTCGCTGATAACCTCTTTTTCATGCTTATGCGCGTAGTCGGCGACAAAACGCTTAATGTCGCAGATAGCCACTGCCTCGTCCATTGTGCGCCGCCTGCACTTGCTTTCACACGGGCGGGTGCAGACCCTTCCGCATACGGCGGGGAACGGGTTTTCCTGACGGATAAGATTGTAGGCGTCGATAAAGCGACCCTCCGCCACAAGCGACGTATATCCCGGCACGTTGACCTTTGCCGGGCAGGTGTTTTCACATGGGGATATGAACAGCTCGGCGCATACTCCCGCACGGCAGACCTTGTCTTTAATATGCTCCTCGAATTCCTCGCGAAAGTTATTTATGGCGCTGAGCACCGGGTTGGGGGCGGTTTGTCCGAGATTGCACATGGCGGCCATCTGGATATTCCTCCCCAGGGTTTCAAGCAGCTCTATATCCCCCGGCTCGCCGTTTCCGGCGCAGATGTTTTCAAGAATCTCAAGCATACGCTTGGTGCCTATGCGGCAGGCCACGCATTTACCGCAGCTCTCGTCCTGAATGAAGTCCATAAAATACCGGGCGGTGTCCACCATACATACGTCCTCGTTCATGCTTATAAGTCCGCCCGAGCCCATAATCGCGCCAAGCTTCTGCATGTTTTCATAGTCGGCGGGAACATTCAGGTCACGCTGTGTAAAGCAGCCGCCCGAGGGGCCACCTATCTGCGCAGCCTTGAACTGTTTTCCACCGGGAACTCCTCCGCCAATATCAAAAAGGATTTTACCAAGCGGCATTCCTATGGGAACCTCGACAATGCCCGTGTTCGCTATGTCGCCGGCCAGCGCGAAAACCTTGGTTCCCTTGCTTTTTTCCGTACCGTAGCCCGCGTACCATTCGGCGCCGTTATGCATAATGGCGGGAACGGCACAGAGGGTTTCAACATTGTTGATGATGGTCGGGAAACCGAAAAGACCCTGCTGGAACGGATAAGGAGGTTTTTGCCGGGGCTCGCCGCGGCGTCCTTCTATAGAATGCATAAGGGAGGTTTCCTCGCCGCAGACAAAAGCGCCCGCGCCTATGCGTATCTCCAGATCAAAATCAAAGCCGGAGCCGAAAATATTTTTGCCCAAAAGCCCCGCTTCCCTTGCCTGAGACAGCGCCCGTTCCAATCTTTCAACCGCTAACGGATATTCCGCCCTGACATAGACAAAGCCCTCGTGCGCGCCGATGCCGTAGCCCGCTAAAAGCATTCCCTCGATAAGCGAGTGAGGATCACCCTCGATAAGGCTTCTGTCCATAAACGCGCCAGGATCACCCTCGTCGGCGTTGCACACTATGAATTTCCGGTCGGCCTTCGCGCCGCGCCCGGCCTCCCATTTGATTCCGGTGGGGAATCCGCCGCCGCCACGACCGCGCAGACCCGACTTTTTAACTTCATTCACAACATCCTCGCCGGATTTTTCGGTGAGATATTTAGCCGCAGCAGCATAGCCGTCGCGGGCAATATACGCGCGGATATCTCCGTGCTCCATAAACCCGCAGTTGCGTAGCACAATTTTGACTTGCTGACTAAAAAAATCTATCTTGTCAATGTCCGCTATGTACTGGCCTGAGGTGACATCATAAAATGTATATTGCTCAATGACCTTGCCGTTCACAAGATGACTCTCGACGATTTCATTTATGCGCTCAGGCGTCAGCTTGGTATAAAAGACACGCTCGGGCAGAATAAGCATCACGGGGCCGACCGCGCAGGTACCTATACATCCGGTTTCCACCACTTTTGTTTTTCCGGCAAGGCCGTACTCCTCAAGCGCCTGACGGAGCTCCTGCTGAATTTCGGCGCAGCCGGACGAAACACATCCCGCGCCCCCGCAAACAAGTATCTGGCGTTCATACCGGGACAGCTCATCAAGGTACTCGTTTTTGACCGACAATAAATCCTGTAAGGATTTTACCATTTCCGCTTTCATTGTAATCCTCCCTTCTTAATAATCTCCCAAAATTTGTTCCAGCTTGTT
>DOZQ01000138.1 GCA_003517915.1 Oscillospiraceae bacterium
GCAAGCCAGCGCGTCAAGGGCGCGGTAGCGCAGAATGAATAGAGAATTATCCGAAGTCGCGGAAGAAAGCCCCGGGCAGAGGAAGCAGCCCAAGGCGACTTTGGATAATTCCATTGCACGAAACCGCGGACGGATAGCAGGGGCTATGGGGAAAGCAAGAGGGCTATCCGAATACAAAGGATGGAATAGCAAAGAAGAAGCGGGGAAAAGGCCGATGCGATGGTCTGAAAACAGACAAAGCCAGCAAAAAGAGTAAAGCTGCCCCCTCCCCATAACGGGCATTGAAATGTAGACATTGAGTTAAGCGGGAATCGGCGGCGATAAACCTCCTGAGCAGCTCCAAGGATGACCGCAGGCTGGGCAAAGAGTAATATCCCTGCCGGTAATTTTGCGGATAAGCTCTGCGGAAGATAGAGTGGCTTTTGTGGTGACAGGGGTTCCGGTGAGGCGTTTGCAGAGGGCAACTCGTTTGGATTTATCTTTGCTGGCGAGAATGCCATAATGTCGGATTTTCATAAAGCCCGGCGGTAAGATATGCATAAGGAAACGGCGAATAAACTCGTCGGCGGACAGCGTCATAACTTTCCAGCGGTTAGAATCCTTGTAGTCGCGCCATTTGAAAGAAACTATGCCGTCTTTGATACTCAAAATGCGGTTGTTGGAAATAGCGACGCGGTGAGTATAGCGGCCAAGATACTCGACAACACAGGCGGCGGATCTGAAAGGCGGCTTGCAGTAAACAATCCATTCTTTCCTGTAACATGAGTCCATGAGACTTTTAAAATCAGCCGGGTTTTCAAGATGCTTTTGCTCACCGAAGAAATTGAGGTTCATCCGTGATAATGCCGCAAGGAATTTGCCCCGGAAGAGACGGGACAAAACCCTGACCGGTAGGAAGAACTTTTTACGGGAAGAAACCCATTGGCCCAAAGAGTTGAGGCCGCCGCCGGGAACAATGCAATGAATATGAGGATGATAGTGAAGATTCTGGCCCCAGGTATGGAGGATAGATGTGAAGCCGAGTTTAGCTCCAAGATACTTTTTGTTTTGGGAAAGCACATGCAAGGTTTCAGCCACGGTTTTGAACAGCAAGCCGTACATCGCGGACTGATTTTGATAGAATAAAGGACGCAGGGCTTCGGGGACGGTAAAAACCACATGGAAGTACCCGGTATTAAACAAATCATGCTTTTGCTTGTCGAGCCATCGCTCCTTGGAAAGCGTCTGGCATTTCGGGCAATGGCGGTTGCGGCAGGAATTGTAGGAAATTTGGATGTTGCCGCAGTTTTCACAGGTATCGGCATGGTATCCCAGCTTGGAAGTCCTGCACTGTTCTATTGCTGTCATAGCCTTTGCCTGAGCGCAAGAGAGCTTGTGTTTTCGGCGGTATTCCTCCCCGTAAAGCTGGAAAACATCTTGCAGTTCAGGCATCGGCGTCACCTGATGGCTTCGCCTTTCTGCCGCGTTTTTTGGGCATGGAGTCCAGCGGGCTTTTGATTTTGGGGTCAATGTTGAGCAGATGCAGATAGAAGGTAGTTGACTGGATATGGGTATGTCCGAGAAGTTGCTTAACCTTGCAGACGTCCACGCCGGATTCCAGCAGATGGGTGGCAAAACAAGTCCGCAGAGTATGGACTGTGGCGTGTTTCGTGATTCCTGCCCGCTTTAGCGCGGCTTTGAAAGCGTCCTGCACCATTCGGCAGCTTGAATGCGAAGAGCCGTCTCCCGATAAAAACAGCCATCCGTCAGGGTGGCACGGGCGATACTCCCGCCAATATTCCCGCAGGATTTCCAGATTAGTCTGCGAGAGAATCGTATACCGGTCTTTCCCGCCTTTTCCGTGATTGATGAAGATGCGCATAGACTCGGAATCAATCTCGGAGACTCGTAGCCTGCACACCTCGGAAAGACGCAGCCCGCCGCCGTAAAGCGTCATAATCATAGCTTTGTTGCGTAAGGTAGACGCATTTTCAAACACCCTGCGCAGTTCGTCCTTTGTAAGAATCCCCGGCAGGCTTCGCACTTGGCGCAAGCGGGGTATCTGGCGGTAGTTGAGATTCCTATTCAAGGTGACGCCGAACAGAAAGCGCAAAGCGGCGTTTTGGGTGTTGACGCATCCGGCAGCGAGTTTCTTCTCATCAATCAGGTAACTCAGGTACCGGCGGATATCCTCCTCATCCAGTTCGCTGGCAAGTCGGCCGGCATACCGCAAGAATTGGCCGGCGTTCATCAAATACGACCGGCGCGTACCCTCCGCAAGACCTCGCAGGCGGATATCTTCCTCCATGCGCGCGAGTATTTCTTCGTTTGTGTTCATCGCAAAATCTCCAATCTTTGTTTTGCGGCAACGCCGCACCAACATTGTATCGGAGATTTGGGCAAAACAAAAACCGGGGCTTCCTTTCGCTCCGGCTATGGATAGAAGGCGGTTGGCTTATCCGTCCACCGCCACCGCGACAGCGGTTTTGTGCTATTTATGTTAGATGGGGAAAGCGTTATGAGGATAATCGAAACAGAGAGGCTGTATCTACGCAAACTTATCATTGATGATAAAAAAGAATTAGCGAAAGTTCTTTCAGATTCTGAGTCCATGCAGTTTTATCCCGCTCCCTTTAACGAGGAGAAAGTGGAAAGCTGGATTGCTTGGAACATAGAAAATTACAAGAAATATAATCATGGATTATGGGCTGTAATCTTAAAGGATGGAGATGTGTTTGTTGGTGATTGTGGCATAACTATGCAGGATATAGGTGATGAAATCATTCCAGAAATCGGATTCCATATTATAAAGGAATATTGTAACAAAGGATATGCTACAGAAGCCGCGCTTGCATGTAAGGAATACGCTTTCAATGTTCTGAAATATCCTCAGGTATTTTCATATACCACGAAACGAAATGTTCCTTCACAAGCAGTTGCCAAAAAAATCGGGATGCAATTATATAAGCATTTTGAAAAGTTTGGTGAAGAGCAAATTGTTCATTTCGCGATTAATCCAGCAATATAAACGGCAAATATAAACATCAAACTGCCAGTACGTTATTGCCCCCAGTAATTAACCCACATTTTCAATAATCACACCACCGCCCGCAGGGATAACCTTGCGGGCTTTTTCATGCCAAAAATACACGGAAGGAGCGCAGCAATGGCGACCAA
>DOZQ01000020.1 GCA_003517915.1 Oscillospiraceae bacterium
GTCACAATTCATTTACCGAATATTTAAAGCGGCTAAATGTTTAAGACACACATTACTTATATAATATAAATGCGCTCAAGGCAATTGATAATAATATCGCTTTCCTATGACGCATCTTTCATTGATCCTTTTTCTTTTTTTTCATTCTTTCCTTTTTCATTCTTTTGCCCTATGAGACAGGCCCGCCGGCCTGTCTCTTTTTTCTTATGGTAAAAAATACAGCAAAAATCCCTGCTGGCGGCGACACGCAAACGGCAGGGATTTTCATTTTAATGAGTATATTCCGGAATATTACTTGGCGTAATCAATGGCTCTGTTTTCACGAATCAGATGCACCTTTATCTGGCCCGGATAATCGAGATCCTCTTCAATACGCTTCGCAATTTCACGCGCTAAAAGTATCATTTGATCGTCGTTGACCGATTCCGGCTTTATCATCACGCGAACCTCGCGGCCAGCCTGAATGGCGAACGAACGCTCTATGCCGTCAAAGGAATTGGCGATTTCCTCAAGCTTTTCAAGGCGTTTGATATAGTTTTCGATGTTTTCACGCCGTGCCCCCGGCCTTGCCGCCGATATCGCATCGGCTGCCTGAACCAGACAGGCTATAACAGTGGTCGCCTCCACATCGCCATGGTGAGCCTCGACGGCGTGAATAACCGCCGGACTTTCCTTGTACTTCCGGCACACCTCGACCCCAAGCTGTATGTGAGAGCCTTCCATCTCGTGGTCAAGAGCCTTGCCAATGTCATGAATAAGCCCCGCGCGGCGCGCAAGCTGTACGTCCTCGCCCAAATCGGCGGCCATCAGCCCCGCTAGATAAGCCACCTCCAGTGAATGGTTAAGCACATTCTGGCCGTAGCTTGTCCGGTAATGCAGGCGGCCCAAAAGCTTGACAAGCTCGGGATGCATGCTGTGAATATCCGTATCAAGAATCGCACGTTCACCCCGTACCTTAATGGTATGATCGACTTCCTTACGGGCTTTTTCGATCATTTCCTCAATGCGCGCCGGATGAATCCGGCCGTCGGTAATCAGCTTTTCAAGCGCTATGCGCGCTATCTCCCGGCGGATGGGATCAAAGCTGGAAAGGGTGATGGATTCCGGCGTATCGTCAATTATCAGGTCAACGCCGGTCAGAGTTTCAAGCGTTCTTATATTTCTGCCTTCACGGCCGATGATCCTTCCCTTCATTTCATCGTTGGGAAGCGGCACGACCGAAACTGTCGCCTCTGAGGAATGGTCGGCGGCGCAGCGCTGAATAGCGCGTGAGATAAGCTCCCTGGCCTGAGCGTCCGCCTCTTCTTTGAATGACTGCTGATATTCTAAAATTCTAACCGCTTTTTCATGGGTCAGCTCGTCGTCCAGATTTTGCAGTAAATATTCTTTTGCCTGCTCTGTCGTAAGGCCGGATATTCTCTCAAGGAGAGACATTTGCTGGCGTTTCATTTCCTCGGCCTCACTGATTTTTTCGTCTACTTCCTTGCTGCGTTTTTGAAGCTTTTCTTCTTTTTGCTCCAGATTGTCTATTTTCTTTTCAAGAGTTTCCTCTTTTTGCTGTATTCTGCGTTCCTGCTTTTGCAGTTCCGAACGCCTTTCGCGCAGTTCCTTGTCCGATTCGGAGCGCAAGCGATGAATCTCATCCTTTGCCTCTAAGACAGACTCTTTTTTCTTGGCCTCGGCATTTTTCATAGCCTCGCTCAAAAGACGCTTAGATTCTTCCTCGGCTGAACCGATTACCCCCTCGGCTGTTTTTTTACGGTAATTTACTCCCACAAAAAACGCCAAAAGCCCGATCACAACTGCCGTAACAGCAATTGATACAATTGCCGCGATTATTGGCAACTAGACACCTCCTTATATTCAAGCCCTCCTCAATTTAAAATATTGCATATATTCCCTTAACAATAAAATTCCGGCCTCTCACCGGCCTCTCAATAGAGAAGGTCCTTTTAACCGCTGTTTCTTTTATGGGCCGCGTATCCACCCGTTTATAGCAAATTGCCGTTATACCATACCGCATAAAAAGCGGATTGGCATTTAGATGAATGCTATTATGCAGTTATAAAATTACCTGTGCCGCTATCCGCCAAAAGCGGCATGAAGCAATATACTACACCTTTTTTTATTTTATCTCTAAACATATCGCCTGTCAAGGTAATTATACTAAATTTCACCTAAGTGCAAAACGCAACTTTAATTTTTCATACAAATAATAACTATTACATCACCCTCATCTGGGAGTTGGCCGACTCGATAATTTCCGATACTGCCTTTTCGGCAAATTCTCCCCCATACCATATTTTGTGAGCATACACCGCTTGCCATACCAGCATCGGCATCCCTCCGCAAACCACCGTTCCGCACTTCCTAGCCGATTTTATAAGCTCGGTTTCCTGCGGATTATAAACCGCGTCGAAAACCGCCTCTGTGCTGTCCAGAACCTTCCTGAGCACCGGCATACCGTTCACGTGAGGGAACATCCCCACCGGTGTCGCGTTGCACAGCAGGTTTATATCACTATGTAAATCATCCAAAACCTCCGCCGACACCGCCGCTCCGTTTATCGCGGCTGAAATTTCGTCCCGCAGCTTAACAGCTCCAACAAGACTTTCACGGCGCACAGCTACTGTCACCTTGCAGCCCATGCCCGCAAGCTCATAAGCCATCATCCGCCCGGCGCCGCCCGCGCCGCAGACAACGACTCTCCCTGCCGGCTTTATTCCGTTAAGGCGCAGCGCGGTCAAAAATCCGTCCGCGTCTGTGTTATAGCCCTTCAGGAGCGTCCCGCCGCTCACTGTGTTGACCGACCCGTAAAACGCGGCTCTGCCATCCAGAGCATCCAAATACGGGATTATCGCCCGCTTGAACGGTATGGTTACGTTAAAGCCCGCATATTCCCGCAGCCGGCCGATATTCACGGCCAAGCTTTCGGGTGAAATCTCCAAAAGCCGGTAATCGGCGGTTCTGCTTGACAGCTTAAACAACTCCCCATGTATGAATGGCGACATGGAATGCCCCAGAGGATATCCAATAAGCGCATATTTTTCCAAAGACACATTTACACCCTCTCAATAAAAATTTTTGCGGTTTTTTTCTCATAATGTATTGACAAAGCAATATAATACAAATATGATTGGTGAGGAAGCAAATTGGTTTGTTTTTATGAAACCGCCAAAGCTCGGCTTTCATGATAACATACCCTTTCCTTGTTTGTCCAATAATAATCCTAAGGAGGCTTATAACATGGTTTTTGAAAAAGTTCGGGAGATTCTGTGTCAGCAGCTGGACGTGGAGGAAGAACAGGTATCTATGGAGTCGGCCATAATTGAAGATCTCAACGCCGACAGCCTTGACCTTGTGGATCTGGTCATGTCGCTCGAAGATGAATTTGACATTGAGATCCCGGACGAGGACGTCGAAAAGATTAAAACTGTCGGCGATCTTGTCGGTTATATCGAAAAAAATAAGTAGTTCCCGATATAACTCCGCATGCTTTACATGAAAAACAATGCACGCCCTGCCCTTTGGTACGGCGTGTGTTTTCATGTGAGTATTTTCGAAAATGCACTTGACCGAGGCAGCTTATCTCTGGCAAATTCGGCTTTATGTCATATACTGATTATAAATACTGTTTATATAGCCAAACCAATCGCCTCGGTTTTGAAATGGTTCTAGTATAAAATAAAAACTTTTTGTTGACAAATACGCCTTCAGGTATTATCATAAACCAAAACCCATAAATTTTCGGAGGAACATCATGGCTCTGAATTACACAAAAGCTTACTTTACCTATTATCCCGGCTCTTTCTTTAGAGCCCGGGGCGGTTTCTTTTGTGTAAAATCAGATAGGTATCATGAGTTTTGACCGAAGGTGTAATTTTATTTCCGCATTTAACGGCGGGACTCATGACACATGAGTCCCGTTTTTTATTTTGCGAAAAACTTATTTGAAGAAAGGGTTGGCCTAAATGATTATCGTACTGAAAAGCGGAACCTCCCCGGAACAGGTGAAAAAAATCACCGACAACCTCTGCAAAGAATACAAGGTTCAAATAACCACCTCGCTCGGATTCCAGTCCACGGTGCTGGGACTCATTGGCGACACCCACGCTATAGACATCGAATATTTGCAGGCGCAGGACTATATCGAAAACATCAAGCGCATTCAGGAGCCGTATAAAAAAGCCAACCGTAAGTTTCATCCCGATGACACGAGTCATCGAGGTAGGCGGGCGTACTCATTGGCGGAGGCGGGCTTTCGCTGATAGCCGGACCCTGCTCTATTGAAAGCCGCGAGCAGATGCTCAGCATCGCCGAAAGCGTTAAGGCTTCCGGCGCGGGATTTTTACGCGGCGGCGCTTTCAAGCCGCGCACCTCTCCCTACGCGTTTCAGGGGCTAAGGGGACAAGGGCTGGATCTGCTGCTTGAAGCTAAAAAACAGACCGGTCTTCCGGTCGTTACCGAAATCATGAGCATTTCCCATATCGATATGTTTGTGGATGTCGATATAATTCAGGTCGGAGCGCGCAACATGCAGAATTTCGAGCTGCTCAAGGCTCTGGGCAGTCTCAACAAGCCGATCCTTTTAAAGCGCGGGCTTTCAAACACTGTTGAGGAAACGCTGATGAGCGCCGAATATATCATGAGCGGCGGCAATGAACGGGTTATTTTGTGTGAGCGCGGAATACGCACCTTTGAAAATATCACCCGCAACACGCTGGATATTTCCGCGATTCCGGTATTCAAAAAGCTATCGCATCTCCCCGTCGTCGTTGATCCATCTCACGCGTCCGGACTTAACTGGCTCATTGAACCTCTGGCGCTAGCGTCGGTCGCCGCCGGCGCGGACGGCCTAATAATCGAGGTGCACAACGATCCCGCTCACGCGCTGTGCGACGGCGCGCAGTCCCTAACCCCGGCGCAGTTCGACAGCCTGTGCGGAAAGCTCGAACGGGTGAAACAGGCCACCGCGTAAGAAATAAAGGGGGTATCCATACCCCCTTTAGATTCCCCGGGTTAAGGTAAAAAATCGCCGCGCATGTCGCCGATTTTTATTTATTCCACATGGGAAAGACTCGAACGGGTAAAGCAGGCCACCGCGTAAGAGAATAAAGGGGGTATCCATACCCCCTTTAGATTCCCCGGTTCAAGGTGAAAAATCGCCGCACATGTCGCCGATTTTTATTTATTCCACATGGGAAAGACTCGAACGGGTAAAGCAGGCCACCGCGTAAGAATAAAGGGGGTATCCATACCCCCTTTAGATTCCCCGGGTTAAGGTGAAAAATCGCCGCGCATGTAGCCGGTTTTATTGGTTTCACATGCAAAGCGTTGAAACGGGTAAGGCGGACGGCGTAGGGTGCGCTTCTGCCGGCAATTCAATCCACCCTGCATTAGTGTATTTAGTATTAGCGGAGCATAGCGGGCGCATATGAAAATCCGCCCTATAAACAAAGAACGGAGAAATCACATGACAGTATTGATCGTGGGACTTGGGCTTATCGGCGGCTCTTACGCGAAGGCGCTAAAAGCCAAAACCGGCCACACGGTTTTGGGGCTGGATAATAATCCGGAGGTGATAGTCCAGGCTCTTAAAAGCGGTTCTATAGACCGGGCCGCGGCGGCTGAGGATTTAAAAACCGCCGATCTTATTATTTTGGCGCTTTATCCCGCGCAGACGGTGGAATTTATTACCGGCCACGCCCGTGATTTCGGCTTCCACCCTTTGGTTATCGACAGTTGCGGAGTTAAAGAAACAATCTGCCGGAGCGTATATCCCCTGGCCGCGCGCCACGGCTTTCGATTTGTGGGCACACATCCCATGGCGGGCAAGGAAAAGGGCGGCTTTGAAAGCAGCGACGCCGGACTGTTCGACGGCGCGAGATTCATAATCACACCCGAGCGTCCGAAGTCTCCTGAAATAGAGACGCTGTGCGCCTTTGCCGTGGAGCTGGGCTTCACGAAATGCATTGTCACCTCCCCGGCGCGGCATGACGAAATGATCGCTTACA
Source organism: Oscillospiraceae bacterium (assembly GCA_003517915.1). Lineage (GTDB taxonomy): Bacteria > Bacillota > Clostridia > Oscillospirales > Acutalibacteraceae > UBA8129. Next base: position 6,015 of record DOZQ01000020.1, read on the forward strand.
CCTCTCAGCTCCCGCATATTTTGGCCTGCGCTTATATCTTTGACGAAAGGGCTAAGGAACACGACGGCTTCAGCGCCGGTTCCTTTCGGGACGTTTCGCGCGTGGCTCAGATCAATGAGGTGATGTGGACCCAGCTTTTTATGGAAAACCGGGAGCCGCTCTCGCAGCAGATATCCGGCCTTATAAAAAATCTCAGTCTGCTTAAAGACGCCGTCGACGCGGGGGATTCCAAAACCATGACATCACTGCTTCGCAAAGGGCGGCTTATAAAGGAGGAGATCACGCCATGAAACGTATAACGGTTGAGCTTTCAAACCCCTATGATATCTTAATAGAACACGGGCTTTTAAACAATGCCGGCGAATATATCAGGCAACTCTCCGACGCGAAAAAAGCGGTTATTGTCACCGATTCCAACGTCGGTCCGCTTTATGTCGGCCAGGTTACAGACTCGCTCGAAAAAGCCGGATTTTCGTCTGAGGTTTTTACCTTCCCTGCGGGAGAATCCTCAAAGGTATTGGCGACCCTTTCTCAGATACTTTCTTTTTTTGCCGAAAACGAACTTTCACGCAGTGATATGATAGTCGCGCTTGGCGGCGGGGTGACAAGCGATATCGCGGGCTTTGCCGCCGCCGTATATCTGCGCGGAACGCGGTTTGTCAGCATTCCGACCTCCCTGCTGGCACAGATCGACGCATCGGTCGGAGGCAAGACCGGCTGTGATATACCTCAGGGGAAAAATCTTATAGGCGCTTTTCACCAGCCCTCTGCTGTGCTCATCGACCCCGCCGCGCTGGATACTCTGCCGCGCCCGGTGCTCTGCGACGGAATGGCCGAGGCGATAAAATACGGCTGTATTATGTCGCCCCGGCTGTTTGACAGTCTTGCCGAGAAAGGAACCCTTCAGGCCGAAGAGCTTATAAGCGAATGTATTTTGCTCAAAAAGCGGCTGGTCGAACAGGACGAAAAGGACTTGGGCGACCGGATGCTTTTAAATTTCGGGCATACCCTTGGTCACGCCATAGAAAAATACTACGGGTTTTCCGGTTGCACGCACGGTCAGGCGGTTTCGATAGGCATGGCGGTCATGGCCTTAGCCGGAGAAAAAGCCGGGCTGACCGCTCCCGGCAGCGCGGAAAAAATCATCGCCGCCGCCAAGGCCTACGGACTGCCCACATCCTGCGGAGCCAAACCCACCGAAATCGCCTGCATTGCCGGAAAGGATAAAAAGGTACTGGGCGGCAAGCTGAATCTGGTGCTTATACGTCAAATCGGCGACGCGTTCCTTTATCCGATAGCGTCTGACGAGCTTTTTGGCTTTATAAGCGAGCCGAATTGGTGGCGGTCATGAGCCGGGTAATCATAACCCCTTCGGCGTTGCGCGGCACTCTCAGGCTGCCGCCGTCGAAAAGCGATGCCCACCGCGCCGTTATCTGCGCGGGTCTGGCCGAGGGAATCAGCCACATCTCACCTGTTAGCCTGTCGGACGACATAGCCGCCACCTGCGATTGTATGAGAGCTTTGGGAACGAGGATTACACGAAACGGGGATATTCTGACGGTGGAGGGCCGGGGCGGCATCACGCCGGAGCATGCCGTGATGGACTGCCGGGAATCCGGTTCTACCCTGCGTTTTTTACTGCCGGTCGCGGCGTCTGGAGGGATAAACTCCCTTTTCACCGGCGCGGGGCGTCTCCCCGACCGGCCAATTAAAGATTATCTTGACCTGCTGGCCGCCCATGGAGCACAGTATGGCAGCCCCGCGCTGCCTCTCACCCTTTCGGGTCGTCTTAAACCCGGAGTCTATGAGCTGCCGGGCAATGTCAGCTCCCAGATGATTTCGGGGCTTATGTTCGCGCTGCCGATGCTTGGCGGTGACAGTGAGATACGCCTTATAAATCCGCTTGAGTCAGCTGGATATGTAAACATGACCGCCGCCGCATTGCGCTCCTTCGGCATACGGATTCACGCAGCCAAAAACGGATATTTCATCCCCGGCGGGCAGCGCTATATTCCCCGCGATTACAAGGTGGAGGCGGACTGGTCGCAGGCGGCGTTTTTTTACTGCGCCGCCGCGCTTTCGGGCGATATCACCCTCACCGGCTTAAATCCCGAATCGGTTCAGGGCGACCGCCTTGTTAATTCGCTCTTTCGGGATTTCGGCGCGGCGCTTTCCGAAAATTCCGGCTTTAGGATAAAAAGCGCGCCGCTCAGCGGCATAACGGTCGATNNGCGCGCCGCTCAGTGGCATAACGATCGACGCCTCCCAAATCCCCGACATGGTTCCGGCGCTTGCCGTCACCGCCGCGTTTGCGGACGGAGTCACCCGCATCCATTCGGCGGGCCGGCTGCGGCTTAAAGAAAGCGACCGCATTGCCGCCGTGTGCGCCGGACTTCGAGCACTCGGCGTCAAAACGGAGGAAACCGCCGATTCCATTACGGTTTACGGGGGTGTGAATCCGGCGGGGGATGCCGTAATCGACGGCTGCGGCGACCACCGCATCGTAATGGCCTTTTCTGCCGCCGCCTGCGGGCTGAGCGTCCCGATAACAATCACTGATGCTGAATCCGTAAACAAAAGCTATCCCGGATTTTTCGACGATTTTAAAAAGCTTGGAGGAAACTGCCATGTCATCAATGATCGGTAACACGCTTAAGATATCGGTTTTCGGGGAAAGCCACGGCCCTGCTATCGGCGTCACCATCGACGGGCTGCCGCCGGGGGAGAGTATGGATTACGATGAAATAAAAATCCAGATGGCCAGGCGTGCCCCGGGAGCCGACCCCTCCTCAACGCCAAGAACCGAGCCGGATATTCCTGAGATTCTTTCGGGAGTTTTAAACGGGCGCACGACCGGAGCGCCGCTGTGCGCAGTAATCCGAAATACCGACACCCGTTCGGGAGATTACGACGCTTTAAAACGGCTGCCGCGCCCCTCGCACGCCGATTATCCGGCGCATGTCCGCTACGGCGGCTTTCAGGATGTAAGGGGCGGCGGACATTTTTCCGGGCGGCTTACCGCGCCGCTCACCTTCGCGGGCACTATTTGCCGTCAAATCCTCTATAGAAGAGGGATTTTGATTGGCGGACATGTTCTTAAAATTGGTCAGGTAACCGACCGGCCGCTTGATGAATGTAATCCGGACAAAACACTTTTAAAACGGCTGTCAGAAGAATATTTCGCGGTCATACTTGAAAATAAAAAGCGTGAGATGCAAAGCGCGATAGCCGCCGCCAAGGCGCAGGGCAACAGTCTGGGCGGAGTTTTGGAGGTCGCCGCGTGCGGACTGCCGGCCGGTGTCGGTGACCCGATGTTCGGCGGTGTGGAAAATCGTCTGGCCGCGGCGGTTTTTGGCATTCCCGCCGTCAAGGGCGTGTCCTTCGGAGCCGGCTTCGGCTTTGCCGACATGACTGGCAGGCAGGCGAACGACCCCTGGCGGATGGAAAACGGCAAAATCATCACCGAAACCAACCGAAACGGCGGAGTTTTAGGCGGCATTACCACCGGTATGCCGCTGATAATGCGTGCGGCCATAAAGCCGACCCCGTCTATTGCCGGGAGTCAGGACACGGTGGATCTTATATCCGGCAAAAACGCGAAAACCGAGGTAAAAGGGCGGCATGATCCCTGCATTCTGCCCCGGGCTCTGCCGGTGCTTGAGGCGGTGACCGCGTTTGTGCTAACCGATTTGTTGGCGCAATTTAATTTATTATGATGTATAATAAAATTCAAATTGCCCCAACAAAGTATATTGTTTAAGTCGTCTTTCTCGCCGCTAAAAGCGGCAATCGAAAGACATGACACATAGCAAATTGATATTCAGCGCACTTATGATTTTTGTGATACGTTTTATAAATTTACTATAGAGAAAAGGAGGCGGGCGCTCTTGAATCTAAATGAGCTCAGGAGGCAGATTGACGACACCGACGACCGGATACTGAAACTGTTTCTTTCGCGCATGGAGCTGGCCGGAAGAGTCGCGGAATATAAAGCCTCAAGCGGCCTGCCGGTTTTGCATAAAGGCCGCGAGGAGGAAATTTTAAACCGTCTGGCTGAGCGGGCAGATGAACAGGCGGACTGTGTCAAGGCGCTTTTTTCAACG
>DOZQ01000056.1 GCA_003517915.1 Oscillospiraceae bacterium
AAGAGAGAAAAAGATGAAAAAAATCAATTTTGCGATACTAAGTGCGGGGTACATTGCTGGCGTTATGGCGGACACTGTCAGCCGGATGCGGGAAGAGCTTGTGCTTTACGCGGTGGGTGCCAGAGACAAAAGCCGCGCTCAGGCTATGGCGGAAAAATATGGGGCACAGAAAAGTTACGGGTCTTATGAAGAGCTGGTAAGCGATGCAAATGTCGATATGGTGTATGTCGCGTCACCCCATTCGCACCATTATGAGCACGCGAAGCTCTGCCTTAATCACGGCAAGCATGTGCTGTGTGAAAAGGCTTTTACCTCAAACTTGGCACAGGCAAGAGAGCTTGTGGCGCTAGCGAAAGAAAAAAATCTGTTTTTGGGAGAGGCTGTCTGGACTCGCTTTATGCCGTTTGTATCAAAAGTAAAAGAGCTTATGGATCAGCGTGCGATAGGGGACATCCATGCGCTGCAATGTGGATTTGGGCAGGAGCTTACCCATGTTGAGCGTATGACAAATCCGGCGCTGGCAGGCGGTGCGCTTTTGGATTTGGGCATTTATCCATTAACCTTTGCCAGCCTGTTTTTTGGAACTGAGGTGGCGGAAATCACGGGGGATGCTGTGCTTACCGACCAAGGCGTGGATGCGGGGAACAGCTTTATATTAAAATACCGGGATGGTAAAATCGCGTCGCTTTTAAGCTGCATGACTGTGTGGATGCCTAATACCGGAATCCTTTTCGGAGAAAAGGGATATATAATCGCACATGATTTTTGGAACTGTCAGCGGCTGACCGTATGCGTGCGCGGGGAAAACCCTTATGATATCGAATGTCCGTTTGAGATAAGCGGCTACGAATATGAGGTTCGCGCGGCGATAAAGGCTATTGAAGAAGGCAGGCTCTGCTGCGATGAAATGCCCTGGGAGGAGTCGCTGCGGCTGATGGAGGTCATGGACGGGCTGCGCGCGAAATGGGGAGTAAAATACCCGTTTGAGTAATGGACATTTTTCAATTCTTTTTGTCAAAATATTATATATTTTGACAAAAAGACATGGACACAGTATACTATGTGTGATATAGTGATATTAAAATATACTATTTTGTGAGTGAATAGGAGGAACTAAAAATGAAAAAGAAATTATTGTCGGCTTTGATGGTAATTGCGCTGCTTATTTCATGCGGGTCAGCGCAGGCGGTTTTTGCCGCGCCGGCTGAGGTAGAGCCGGATTTAATTGTCACCACCGGGGGTGTAGAAGGCATTGACTACGAATTTTCGGATGATTATTATGGTCACAAGGCATTGTTTATCAAGAGCGACAGAACCGATTATGTGATTTCCATGCGTGAAGGAGTGCAACGCACGTCTTATTTAATTAATATTTCAGCGGACGCGACAGTGACGCTGGACAACGTAACAAACGATTACCAGATTCAAGCGTATCCGGAACGTGATTCAGACAGTTTTCTTCAAAATGTTACCCTGCGTTTGCTAGGAAAGAATCATGTTCGGTACATTTACGCAGGAGATAGTCTCACCATTGAAAATGGCTCCGGAGATCCGGATAACCCGGGGGTCTTGCAATGCTATACGATAGGACGAGGCGCGGAAGACGTTCGGTCTCTGACATTGAAAAGCGGCATCGTTCGGGCATGGGGGGAAGGTGATATTGCTTATACTGATGACCAGTACATTTTTTATCCTGGAATTTTAGCCAAAAATGTAAGACTAACGGGCGAAAGCCGATTGGAAATGAAAATCGATAGTGGTATTTCCAGTAATTTTTCTGATAGTGAAATTATAATAGAAGACAATGCCGTAGTACAAAGTAACTCGATGATTGAAGCCAATAATATCCATATTACCGATAACGCAAAGGTTGAGATAAATGTTGGTACGGATCCAGCCGGTATCTATCGTCCGGAGGGGAATTGGGCGTTCCCGGCAATATCCTGCTATGGCGGCCAGCTCGAGATATCAGGAAATGCCAATGTGACCGCCGTAGGAAATAGCGGAGCCGCGGGCATAGAAGCCGACGATATAACTATTTCTGAAAACGCTGTTGTAGTGGCCAAAGGCGGAGACTTTTTATTAAAATATTATAAACCACTGCAAGGTTATTTCGCAGGGCCGGGCGCAGGCATTGACTCAGGCCTTGTGACTATCCGTGACAACGCCGTTGTGTCTGCTTTCGGTGGTGCGGGAGGATACCCGGAGAGCGTCGATTTGGACATAGTGAACCCTCGCCCTTATAATGGAGCGCCCGGAATTGAAGTTGAATCCGGCAATGTGACCCTGCCGGAGCACGGTGTTTTAGCGGTTGGAGGCCAGTTTGAAAACCCGCCCGCCGGTTATATTGGTGCTGTAGTCGGTGTGCCGATTGGCCAAAGAGGAGGTTCTTCAGATAATTTAAGTGAGCCGGTTGAAGGCCTAAGGCAGATGACTTATGTCGCGCCGGATGATCAGGAGGTTACGCTTAGCTATATCGGCAGCGTGAAGCTGCCGAATACCGCTTTGCTTAGAAAATTTGACGAAGCCTTCCCGGAAATTCCCGGAGTGGTTTGGTCTGAAACTCAGGGCGGCGCCGGAAATTTGGCTGGTGAGATTTACGGCGGAGATGAAACCGTTCTGTTTGCCGTGTCAGATTCAGATGTGATAGAACGGGACTTAATTGTCACCACCGGTGGTGTAGAAGGCATAGACTACGAGTATTTGGAAAATGACGACGGAAGCACTGAATTAAGGATAATGGGCAGCAGAACCGATTATGTAATTTCCATGCGTGAAGGACTGGAAAGTACGCCGTACAGACTTTGGATTTCGGTGGATGCGACGGTGGCGCTGGACAACGTAGTGATTAACGACGACGGTAATTATTATGGAGATTATCCCAACTGGCCGCGTCTAAATACGCAAGGAGACGTTACCATTCGCCTTATTGGCAAAAATAAGGTGAGCCTTATTGGCGGATATGGAAATCTTACGATTGAAAATGAAAACGGTTCAGGAGATCCAGATAATCCCGGGACTTTAGAGTGCTATTCAATAGGAGGAGTTGGGGGAACTTTTCAGTCTATTACACTGAAAAGCGGTATAGTCAGGGCATCAGGGTTGATGATGTATACTACTGAAGCGTATGGCCCCCGCAACTATTATGCCGGTCTTTGTGCCACAAAGACACGTATTATGGGTGAAGCCTGTTTGGAACTGGGAAGTCAGGGTCTTGGCATTGTCGGTTCTATGACAGTAGCTTATAAATCCATGATAAATGAAATTGTAATAGAAGACAATGCCGTAGTACGCAGTAAATCAATTATTGGATCTAATAATATCCTCATTACTGATAACGCGAAAGTAGACATAGAGGTTATAACGGAGCCTACCGGCTATAACCCTGAGATTCCGTATGAAAGGCCGCAGCTTTATTCGGCATTATCCTGCTACGGCGGTAAGCTCGAGATATCTGGGCAGGCCAATGTAACCGCCATAGGCAATAAAGGCGCGGCAGGCATAGAGGGCGACAATGTCGTTATTTCTGAAAACGCCGTGGTTGTGGCAAGAGGCGGAGAATATGTTTCTTTTAGTGCGGGATATATGCATGATTATATCGCGTTTGCGGCTGCCGGAATTGATGTCGGCTATGAAGGCCTCGTAAGTATTATGGATAACGCCGTTGTATCAGCCTATGGAGGAAGTGGAGGTCATGGCGCGCCGGGTATTGCGGTAGCGTCTGGGAATGTGAGTCTGCCGGAGCACGGCGTGTTTGCGCTGGGAGGAGAACGGGCCAACTACGAATTTTATGGACTGCCTCCTTACGGGGTGGCGGTTGGAGGATATGATCTGCCGGAGATTCTGCCGGTTAAGGAACTCAGGCAGATTACCTATATTGCCGCGGACGGTCAGGAGGTTACGCTTAGCTATATCGGCAGCGTGAAGCTGCCGGATACCGCGCTGCTTAGACAATTCGATGAGACTTTCCCGGAAATTCCCGGAGTGGTCTGGTCCGAGAGCCCCTATGGAACAGGCAATTTGGCTGGAGAAATTTACGACGGAGAACAAAAGGCTTTGTTTGCCGCCGATCAAGATGCTGAGATTACCTATGTGCAGGAGAACAGCGAATATCTCACTTTCTCCGACGGATGGGGGAACCGCGCGCAGATAGGCAAATTTTCCGGGCATGTAGCGAAACAGGCGTCCAAGCTTCAAGAGCACATGAGCTTTACGTTTAAGGGCAACTACTTTGAGCTTTTAAGCTATAAATCCTATTCTCAGGGGATGTTCGACATTTATGTCGACGGTGAAAAGATGAACGCTCAGCCATATGATCTCTATGATCCCAGCACGGGCGGTTCGTTTCAGCAGGTTGTTGGCGGCATGGGGCTTCCCTACGGTGAGCATACGGTAACGCTGGTTATAGTTGGCAGAAACAAGTCGTCTATAGGTAACAATGTGTATGTTGACGCGGTGGGCATAAACGGCGAGCTCATAAGCAAAACCGGCGGCAAGCTTACCGACGACGAGGTTATGTTGGAAAATGGAAATCCGGCGTATATCAATGTGCTGATGAACGACGATGTTCCATATGACACCGCGATCACCGAATATACCCAGCCTGAAAATGGCAGCGTTCAATTTGAAAACGGCGTATTTGTCTTTACGCCGGAGACGATGTACCCAGAAAGAGACTTCTTTACGTACACTATAGGGGATAAAACCGCGACGGTAAATATCGTCTACGCCGAAACCGTACGCTATGAAGAAACTTTTGCTTTGGTAGAGGCCGGCAAGGGCGAGGACAACGCATGGGAGAACGTCTCTTTCCCGGCATATTCCGGCGGCGGCGCTTTGCGCTCAAATAAAAAAGGCGATACAATAACTCTGACATTCTATGGCAGGGGAATCGAGATCATTGGATATAAATCCTGGTCGAGGGGAAAGCTCGACGTCACGATTGACGGTGTGACCGAAACGGTAAGTTGTTTTGATATGAGCTATGACAAATGCTACAACGCCACTATTTATGACAGCGGTGACATTGGATCATCAGGCTGGCACACCCTGACCCTAACGGTACGCGGCGAAAAGGAGTTTTTGGCAAACGCTACCGCTATTGACATCGACGCGTTTGTGGTGAAACGTTTTTCCCCGACAATTGTTAATTAAAAGA
>DOZQ01000035.1:0-237 GCA_003517915.1 Oscillospiraceae bacterium
CAAGCCCGCCTATGAAAATCAGGCTAAAGTGGTGTATGCCGACCGTAATCATGAGGATCAAGGCGGCTATACCAACTATTCCAATGTAGACGCCTTCGCCGCGAAAGCTCCCAAAGCTGCCATCATAACCGATCAACTGCCCAGCGGAGTGACCTATCTCAGACACTCAGATCAGGGCGGAAGTGTCTCTGATTATGACGCCGCCACGAACACAGTTACATGGGCGTGGGACCAAAG
>DOZQ01000035.1:335-2546 GCA_003517915.1 Oscillospiraceae bacterium
GCGATTTTGCACCTGCGTCAGGTTGTTTTGGGGTATTCGGGCGGTATTATGCCGCCAGTGTCATATAAAGGCTTTTTCAACCTTTCAAATGGCGGGCTTGTCTTCGGCGTCACGGTCGATTCAAACAAAGAAGAGCTGAGCACGCCGTTCAGAGAATTTATGGTCAAATTCAGCAATCCGTCAGATATGACATATTACATAAAGGATCTTGTGCCGCAGCATTATATAAATGACGGTTATATCATAACCAGGGAGTATACCCCCGATGACGCCGAGACGCTGGACGCGCATTATCCACCGCTCAGAACGGCGGGAAATGATGTCGAGGCTGATTTCAGCCTATGGGGCGAATATTGGGTGACTATGTATATCCGGCCGATAGTAAATCCGGATCTTAACGACTGGGATTTCGAGACCAACTACTTTGGCGAACTTTACCCCATAAGTTAACAAATAACTGGACAGAGAGCCAATTGCTGTAAATCGCATGTATTTAAAGCGAATTTTAAAAAACATATATCCGAAATTTATGTGAAATGTTTTATGTCAATTTGCTCTAATATGAGAGGCGGCATTAGCCCCGGATCCGCTATTTTAAGCGGATCCGGGGCTTTTATCTTGCTGTTTAAGAGATATGTTACGGTGAAAATACAGCTTGAGATTTGTTGTGGTTTACGGTATTATTTAAGATAAAGTGCACAAGGTGAGGTTCGGTTTTTGAAATATAATGCGATTTATCCTACTTTTATGACAAGACAGTGAAGAAGCCTTGCCAGCAAAACCAAGATGTGGTATACCTATTACATAGGGTTACTCAGTGATAATTACACTTCCGTTTCGGCGGAGAAATGAGGTTATTTATGCAAAAGACAAATAAAAAGGCATTCAAACTGACGGTTAAGGTACTTATTACACTTATGCTTACTGCATTTTCGCTGTGCTTTTTCTTCACCGGCGAAGCTTTCGCGGCGCCGCTCAGTGACGTACCTATGTCTCTTACGCAGCCCGACGGCAGTACACTGGAATGCTTTGCAAGCGGCGACGAATATTTCAATTATCTGCACGATGCGGACGGTAACCTTATTATGCAAAATCCCGACACGGGATATTACGTTTACGCCTCCATATACCCGGGCGGCAAACTAACCGCGTCGATAAAGATAGCTATGGACGACGGTTATTTCTACAACCGCTCAAGCCGTACCCGCGCAATATCCAAAATCAGTTCAAACGGAATTGGAGTAGAGGATGTTGACTTCAGCGTTAATTCCGATTTGATTTCGCAGCTGGAAGAACCGGCGAAGCCTGACTCTGTGCAGCTGGCAGATGAAGATACTCAGAATATCGGTATAACCCGCCCTGACCGCGTCGAGGGGCTTCATGAAAACATTGTCGTGATGATCTGCTTTGCGGATGAAGATCCGGTTATTGATCCGGCGTACGCCGACAGGGTCATGGGTTATTTTAACGGTCCCGTGCCGTCTCTAAAGACATATATGAACACCGTTTCGGAGGGTTTGTTTGAGATAAACTCTACTCTTGTCGGTATGGACGGCGATACGGTGCTTATGTATCAGGACAGCCACCCAAGGGGATATTATCAGCCTTACAGCGCGCAGAACCCGATTGGCTACGGAGATGCTGGAACAGACCCAACTAATTCTACTATAGTGGCGACGCGGGAGCATCCGTTGCTTCGCAGTGCGGTTCAGGCGATTGATGGCAGCCCATTGCTTGCGGGTAAAAATCTTGACGCTGACAATGACGGATTGGTTGACAATATAACCTTTGTGATTGGCGGCGAACCTACCGCTTGGAGCACACTTTTGTGGCCGCACAGATGGAGTTTATACACAGGTAGCCCTGTATATCTTAACTCAAAGAGAGTTTATGATTACAGCCTTCAGATGCAGAGCAGGATAGATGTGAGCGTAATATGCCACGAAACCCTGCATGTCTATTCCTATCCGGATTTCTACAGATACTCTCCGGCATCCGGTTCTCCGGTGCAATATTGGGACACCATGTCTAACCAAACAACTCCGCCGCAATTCCCCACAAGCCATTCCAGGCTGCGGTATTCCGGCTGGGGTGACCCGTTGGTTGAAATAACCGAAAACGGTCGGTATACCCTCTCGCCGGTCGGCAGCAAGGACGGCATCACCGCTTACGCCGTACCAACAAATAACCCGAATCAATTCATAATGCTCG
>DOZQ01000135.1 GCA_003517915.1 Oscillospiraceae bacterium
CGTGCTGGTAAACTACACCTGCGATGCGGAGTTCCCCGCCGAGCTTGACCGTGTGTTCAAAATCACCGACGGCGTTCTGCGCTGGCTCACTGTCAACAAGGATTAAAGGGGGAGCGGGAATAATGTTGAATGTAGCTATTCTCATGGGACGCCTTACCGCCGACCCCGAACTGCGCCATACCCAAAACAGCATCCCGGTCACCAGCTTTACGCTGGCCATCGACCGCTCTTATGCCAAATCCGGTACCGAGCGCGTGACGGATTTTATTGATATCGTCGCTTGGCGCTCGACCGCCGAATTTGCCGCGAAATATTTCCGCAAGGGTCAATTGGTCGCGGTGGAGGGCTCGATTCAGGTTCGCGCTTATGTCGATAAAAACGGCAATAACCGACGCGCGTTTGAAATCCAGGCGAGTCAGGTGCATTTTGCCGAGCGCAAGCGGGATGCTTATGAAGCTCCGGGAGGGACTCCGCCGCAGTATGAGCCCTCGGCGCCGCCCGCTTTTGACAACAGCGGTATGGGAGATTTTGAGGAAATTGTGGGTACGGACGATGATCTGCCGTTCTGATTTTTAGTGAAAAGGAGGATGTTTTAAATGGAAAGACCTGTTCGCCGTAAGGGCCGCAAAAAGGTATGTAACTTTTGTGTCGACAAGGTCGAGACAATTGATTATAAAGATGTCGCTAGGTTGCGCCGGTTTGTTTCCGAGCGGGCCAAGATACTGCCCCGCCGGGTTACCGGAACCTGTGCGCGTCACCAGCGTGAGCTGACCGTCGCAATAAAGCGCGCGCGCCATGTTGCGCTGTTGCCGTTCAACAGCGACTGATCAATTTTAAAACAAACGGAGCGGGGGCGCGTATTACCCCGGCTCCGTTTTATTTTTTGAAAGGTGTGATTTTCATGACACTTGAGCATGTGGCCATATGGACAGATCAGCTTGAGACCCTCAAGGATTTTTATATCCGTTATTTCGGCGGTATTCCAAATGAAAAATATGTTTCGGAAAAAGAGTTTGACGGGCGTTTTGAATCCTATTTTCTTTCGTTTGATTCTGGCGCGCGGCTTGAGCTTATGAAGCTTCCTGTTATTCCGCAGGGCGACAACTCCGGGGGATTTCAGTCCACCGGGCTTACCCATATCGCTTTTTCAGTGGAGACGGGTGCCGAGCTTGACAAGCTTTATGATATAATAAAGCGGGATGGGCACAAAATAGTCGGCGAACCCCGCATGACCGGCGACGGGTATTATGAAGCCTGCGTGCTTGATCCGGACGGAAACCGTGTGGAAATTACAGTTACACCGTAAGATGAAAATTGCAAAATATGCCGTAGGAAAATTGCGATTAACAATTCCCTAATATAGCATTGAAGCATTGAAATGCAATTGAATACTTTCTGTTCGGGAGGGCAGCATAATCGATTAAGTTAAATAGCAGGTCAATCCGCTTTTTAAAAAACACTTTTTAAATCAACCACCACTGCCTTTAGGCAGTGGTGGTTGATTCATATGCAGACTATTCAATTTTTTGATTACGCGCTTATATCCTCGGTCAGAATATAATAATATTTTTCACCCAGCTCCATATAGCTTGTAAAAACGCCCTCTATCAGGATTTCTTCGCCCTCAGCGGGATAATCCCCCGGATAAGCATGATCTCCCTCCCAGACAAATTCCAAACCCTGCTGACAGCACGCGGTGGCGTCCTCCACCAGTATATAGTGATAATAATCACCCGTTGTATCAAAAAAGCTTGGAGTGTAAAGTCCGTCTACCTTGATTGTTTTGCCCACATAGTCATCCGGTGTTGTCACCATATTATACACCTCAGTATATACCACAGTGCTGCTCATTTCGGTAAGGTCAATAACCTCCGACTCTCCGCCGGGCGCACCCGCCCCGGCGGACGGACTGTCAGACGCGTCCGAACAGCCTGTTACTACACAGAACAAAAACAAAAGCAAAATAACAACAGCGAGCTTTTTCATTTTTCCCCTCCTATGTCGCTCAATTTTTTTTAATTAGGCCAACTAAAGAAAACACTCCGAAAGCGGCGACGTCCACGACTACAATGGTGGCGCCGACCGGCGTTCCGGCTACAATGGATATTAGCATACCAAGCGCGGAACAAAAAACAGCGAGTACGGCAGAGCAGATAATAACCGCCTTAAAGCTTTTAAAGACCCGCATGGCTGAAAGTGCAGGGAAAATTACCAGTGCCGAAATAAGCAGCGACCCCACAAGATTCATCGCCAGAACAATAATAATCGCAATTACGACCGCTATCATAAGGTTGTACATGCTCGACCTGAGTCCGGTTGCGGTCGCGAAGCCCTCATCAAAGGTGACAGCGAATATCTTATGATAAAACAGCACGAATACCGCTATGACCAGCACCGACATCCCCACACAAAGCCAAACCTCGGTCGCAGTCAGGGTCAAAATCGAGGTAGAGCCGAACAGTGTCATGCATACGTCCGCCGAGATGTTGGTCGAGGTAGGGAAGACGTTCATCAGCAAATATCCGAAGGAAAGGGACGCCACCGAAATCATAGCTATCGACGCGTCTCCCTTGATTTTTCGGCGGGAGCCGGTGTACAAAAGCAATATGGCGCTTATAACGGTTATAGGTATGACAATCAGCATATTATTTGAAAGATTGCACACCGTCGCAATCGCGACAGCCCCGAACGCGACATGGGAAAGTCCGTCGCCGATATAGGAAAAACGCTTGAGCACGAGCGTAACTCCCAAAAGAGACGAGCACAGCGCGATTAAAATGCCGACTATCATCGCGTAACGCACAAACTGGAATTTGGTAAAGTAGTCACTCAGCTTATTAAAAACCCAGCTTACCCATTCGATTACTCCCATCACCGCTCACCCCCGTATACCTCGCGGAACAGCTTACCCGTTTCCGAGTGAATATAATCGGACTTTCTGCCGAAAAACAGGGGCTTAAAGCTGAGATGCAGAATATGGCTTGCGTATTTAACCGCCGCGGCGATATCGTGGGAAATCATAATAACGGTTATGCCGTCAAAGGAGTTGAGGTTTTCTATCAGGTGATAAAGATCCGCCATGGCTTTTGGATCAAGCCCCGCGACAGGCTCGTCTAGCAGCAGCAGTTTACCGGTCGCGCAAAGTGCCCGAGCCAGCAAGACGCGCTGCTGCTGTCCTCCCGAAAGCTCCCGGTAGCATCGACCGGCAAGGTCTGTTATTCCAAGCCGCTCCATATTTTTCTTGGCTGCCTGTTTTTCTTCCCGGTTATAAAACGGCCTGAACCCGCAGCGGTTAAGACAGCCCGATAAAACTATTTCATTTACCGATGCGGGAAAATCCTTTTGAACCATAGTTTGTTGCGGCAGATAGCCGATTTCGTTTTGTTTAAGACCCTCACCGGTCTCAATGCGGCCTGAAATCGGGGCATGCAGCTTTAAAATGGTTTTCATAAGCGTCGTCTTACCAGAACCGTTTTCGCCCACAATGCACAAGTAATCTCCCGCGTTTACAGAAAAATTAAGTTCCTCCACCACCTTTTTGCCTTCATATCCAAGAACGAGATCCCGGCAGGTGAGTAATGCCATTGTGTCCTCCTTTTTAAGCCAGTGCTTGTTTTAATACATCAAGATTACTTTGCATAATCGACATATAGCTGGCTCCGGAAGCCACCTCATCAGCGGTCACAGACTGCATGGAATCCATAACCAAAATATCCTGGTTTTTATCTTTCGTGTTTTCTATAATCGTTTGCGCTATAGTATGATCCGAGCCGTCTATAACCATGACGTGCTTTAGCTGTTCTTCATCGACCTTTTCCGCCAAAAATACAATCGTCTCAAAGCTGGCCTCGGTTTCGGCAGAACAGCCCACGAAAGCCGCGTAATAATCTAGGCCGTAATCATCCACAAGATAGCGGAACGGGAAACGGTCACCGAACAAAAGCATCTTTCTGGCCGCGCCGTTTACGGCCGTCTGATATTCGCCGTCGAGTTCATTCAGCTTTTCGAAATAAGCTGCCGCGTTAGCCGTGTATTTTTCCTTGTTTGTGGGATCCAGCTCACCGAGCTTGCCGGCAAGATATTCGCAGGCGGCTTCGGCGACGTTCAGCGACAGCCACACATGCTCGTCAGGCACATCTTCATGGCCTTCCTCATCGGCGTGACTTTCTTCGTTCGCGTGA
>DOZQ01000192.1 GCA_003517915.1 Oscillospiraceae bacterium
CTGGCGGCGAAGCCCGGAGACAAGCCGGAAATTGAGGCGCGGATGAAAGAGCTTTACCGCCGCCGCGAAGAAAAACAGCCGCTTAACTTTCCAAGCGCGGGGAGCGTTTTCAAGCGCCCGCCCGGCAGCTACGCCGGCACCCTGATAGAAAGCTGCGGGCTAAAGGGAAAATCGGTTGGAGGGGCGCAGGTAAGCGAAAAACATGCCGGATTCATCATAAATACCGGCGGCGCGCTCTGCGGCGATGTGCTGAGGCTTATAGATCTGATACAAGAGGAAGTTCTGCGGCAAACGGGCATAAGCCTTGAATGTGAGATAAAAACCGTAAGGTTTTAGAGAGTATCGGCAAAAGGGGAGCTTTATAATGGAACTGATTATTGTCACCGGCCTTTCTGGCTCGGGTAAATCCCGGGCGGTCAACGCGCTTGAGGACATAGGCTTTTACTGCATTGACAACATGCCGCCATCGCTGATTGTCAATTTTGCGGAGATTTGCATGCAGTCGCAGGATAAGCTCGAAAAGGTCGCCATTGTCACCGACATGCGCGGCGGCGGCATGTTTGAGGGCGTTTATGACGCGCTGAAAAATCTTAAAAAAATCGGGGCGAACTACCGCATATTGTTTCTCGAATCAAGCAGCGAGGTGCTTATCAGACGCTATAAAGAAAGCCGGCGCAAGCACCCTTTGTATGAAAACGCGCAGGGCTCGATTGAAAACGCCGTAACCCGCGAGCGTGAGCTGCTAAAGCCTATAAGAGCGATGGCCAATTATATCATCGACACCTCTTACATCTCCCCCGCTCAGCTCAAAGACCGGGTCTCAAAGCTGTTTTTGGGAGATTCCAGCGCGAGTATGCAGGTACACTGCATGTCCTTCGGCTTCAAATACGGCTCTCCCACCGAGGCGGATCTGGTATTTGACGTGCGCTGCCTGCCCAACCCGTTTTATATTGACGATCTAAAGGATCTTACCGGGCTGGACGAGCCGGTAAAAAAATATGTGCTGGAGTCGGAGGAGACCAAGGGATTTATTTCCCGGCTGTATGACATGGTGGATTATCTCATGCCGCTTTACTGCGGCGAGGGCAAAAGCCAGCTCATAATCGCCATAGGCTGCACTGGAGGAAAGCACCGTTCGGTCGTGCTTGCCGAGCTGCTTTATAACCATCTGGCGGGGCAGAGATACCGCGTGTCGGTCAACCACCGGGATATAAGGAAAAAATTGTGACTCTGTGCGGTTACAACGCGTGATACATCAAAACGGCCGGGACAGCTTCCCGGCCGTTTTCGTCATTTTTAGTCTGTTTATCTCTATATTTTTTGGCGATATGCCTCATTTTCTGTCACGCCTCATAAGAGCCCGACATACGATGAAATGAGCCCATTTTATACATATCCAGAAAGGAACATAGCAATGGCATACAGTGACAGAGAGCTGCTGGCAAGACTGATCAAATGCGAAGCCGGCGGTGAAGGGGAAGTCGGCATGCGCGGCGTCGCGACGGTTGTGATGAACCGCGTAAATGCCTCCGGCGGAGAATATCTGCGTCTCGGCCAGGGCGACATACAAAAAGTCATTATGCAGCGCGGTCAGTTCAACTGTGCTGTTACCACGCTGAGAGGCGCCCCAAATTACCAGAATATTCACAACATGCTGCCCGAGGAAATCCACTACACGATCGCTGACTGGGCGATAGCCGGAGGACGCCTGAGCGAAGCGGGAGACTGCTTGTGGTTCTACAATCCCTACGGCCCCAACTGCGGCTTTAATTTCCCGAACGATTCGGGCGTATTTCATACGCGCGTCAATCAGCATTGCTTTTTTAGGCCCACTACAGCCTATCACGGAACATAGCCCCCTTAATAGCCGGTAAACTTTAATACCGCAATACTGCGCGGACCAAAATCATCGCCGGGCGCAGCGGCAGAACGGAGATTTTTTATGGATACCAATTTCCCTATGAATAACAACTATGCTTCAAGACTCTATAATCAGGGTGTTACCAACATATCGCGCGGAACCGCGTCGGCCGGCGCGAATTGCAGCGGCACGAATTGCGGCGGTACGGTTGCCGGCGGCAATTATCCGGCGGTTATAAATACCCCCCAATCGCTTCTTCCGCAGGATATGGGCTCTTTCCCGGCGGCCAGCAGCGCGGCCGCGAACCGTCAGGAGCCCGAAACCATGACCAACAACGTTTATACGCCGGCTTTTTTAAGGAATTTCATAGGCAGGCTGTGCCGGGTGGAATTTTTGATAGGCAACGCGATCAACGACCGGGTAGGCCGGCTTTTGGATGTAGGCGCGAGTTATATTGTGCTGCAGGCGCTCGAGCCGTCCACCATTATTGTCTGCGACATTTACTCGATTAAGTTTGTCACCATTGTGCAGGATTCTTCCTCCGAGCCGCTTTTGATGGTATAGGTAAAAACAGAACATACCGTAACAGCAAATAAACCGTACCGCGTTATTGCGGTACGGTTTATTTGCTGTGTGTTTAATATTATTCCGGCAAGTCTGCACCTCAAATTTCCGACTTTTAAGTGCCGGAGTATTATATATTCACCGGAATTCCATTTTCTTTTAAATACCGCTTTAGCTCCATTATATCAATCTCTCTGAAATGGAACAG
>DOZQ01000221.1:0-734 GCA_003517915.1 Oscillospiraceae bacterium
GATTTCCTGAATGGCGTCGCGGTCCTTTGCGGATACCTTGAAGCCGGACACTCCCTTTTCCGATATTTCACCATATAGCTCCCAATCGGGATGCGCCGCGATAAACTCCTGACACGCCTGTTTTTGCATGGGGATATCATCTTTATCCTTATCCACTTGCTTTAATGTAGATACCCTGTAAAGGGCATAAACTCTTTTTTTCTGCATGACTGTCACTTCTCTCTTTCTTGAATTTGAGATAATGGCAGTTTTTTTATCGCACAACCGAAGTTGCGCGCGATACCGCAATATACACTTGTCAAGGTACGTGCAGGCGGCGACCGCCAGCCTGTAAGCCTATTATCTCACAAGGCGAAAAGACCGTCAAAGGTGCAAAGGTTGATTTCACACCTTTGCCAGTCCATTCAAAATCAGTTTCTTTACGGTTTCTATGCTTGCCGTGCCGTCCTTGCCGGGGAGAAGGTTCAATTTGACGGTGCCGCCGTCAACCTTCATTCGGATTTGCCGGTTTTCGTCCGACTTTTTGGAAGCTGCTGTAGAAATATGCCTGTTTGCATCATTCATTCAGATTCCCTTCTTCCTGATTACTTTGTAAGTCCAGCCTGTTTTACAAGAGCAGTAGCAGCACCGCCCTTTGTGTTTCTCAGCAGGGTTTGCCCTGCGGATGATATGCTCCGAAGAGTTATAGAACTGCGCGGCACAGCGGGCGCACAGTGTTAAAAGCATGATGTCGC
>DOZQ01000221.1:752-2569 GCA_003517915.1 Oscillospiraceae bacterium
ACGGTCAATTCCTTTCATTGTGATATCGTCAAGCGTCCCGATATAGGTTTGCAAACGGCTCTTGTCGACAGTGCGTATCTGCTCACACATCACCACGGACGGAATATATAGCCCGTGCATGGCGGGGAGCATGTAATGAGTAGGCAGCTTGGTTTTCTTCGGTTTGCCTGTGATGGCTGCGACGACGGTTGTCGGACTGTACTGGTTTCCGCNNGGGCGGAAGCCACGCTGTTCACTTCCGAACGCCGCGTCCGAAATATCTGCGAAGTACATTTCTCCGCGTCTGACTTCAAACGGCATATATTAAACACTCCTTGGTTTGAAATGGATATGTAAGAATCCCTCAGCCGCCGACGGCTGACGGAGTTTTATGACAGGCCAGTGCCCATCTAATGACCTGACGGTCAGGCTTTGGGGAAGTGGGAGGCTATGCAATCTGTAGATTGATGCAATCTGCGATTGCTGATAAAACCTCATTTTTCTCTGCCTGACCGTTTTGGTCTTATCTCAAAAACGCTCATATTTGTCCCCGACAGCCCCGAGCGTTGATTGGGGAATCGTCAAACGGCGGTCTTGCAGACCGCTCCACGGGAGTTCCACCCCTCCGCATTCTGATGCCGAGCGNNCCGCTTCAACGCTCGGACTGTGGCTGGGCCGGAGTTTCGTTAGCTGTGTTTGACGATTGATTTATTCAGTTGTGGGATGCCAAGAGGCTTCCAACCCTCTCACTACTCCTTGCACAGTCGGCAAGGCGTTTGTCCCGCTTATTCCGATAAAAACTTTTTGATTTTGTTAAGTACGGCGATTTTTCTGCGGCTGACTGCGGATTTAGAGATACCGGCCAGTTTCTCATAGCCACGAACAGTTCCCGGTTTTTCAAATAAATACAGATATTCAACCATCTGCCGCTCGTCATCATTTAGGCTGGCGACCGCCGCCCTGAGCGCTTCAATCTCAAATCGCTTGAAGCATTCGGCTTCCACATCGAGGTCTTCATCCCGCAGAAGCTCCTCACCGTAACAATCCTTGTCATCGGTTTCCATAGCGTGATAAGAAATCAATGTGTAGCCGGGGTCTGAATCCCGCAAATACTGCCGGTGACGTTTCTCTTTAAGCCAAGCTTTGTGCTCCTTTTCTGTGGCTTCAATGACGATCTTGCCGTCTGTGCCATCTATGCTGGTGCTGTTCAGGCTTATGAAATGCCTGTTTTTACCCTCTGGCGATTTAACGAGAGCGAGAAATTTACCGCAGGTCAAATACTCCCACTGTGGGTTCATTCCGCCGCAGGCCGGGTCTTTCCATGCTAAATATGTTGTTTTCATGCTTACCTCCGAAAATTTGAATTTTTGTGACCAGCAAAAATTCAAACGCGGAGGTGCGCGGGGCGAATAGTTTTTGAACATTAAAAAGTCCTCCGTCCAGCCTCCAAAGCTAAACAGAGGACAAAAAAAGAGCATGGCAGATAGCTTTGTCAGCTATCTGCCATGCTCTTATCTCGAAGGTTCCCATCCGTCATCCCGGCAGGATGCGGTACGGACTCTTTTCCGGCTTTCAAAACCGATTGGTTACGGCTTTGCTCCGGCGGATGTAGCTATGCGTTCAGAAAGGTGTGGTATTATTGCCCGCAAGCTCAACCCTCACCGGGTATTTATCTCAGTACCCTCATAATTGTTTTATTCTATTGTGATCGGCACATACGCGCCGCATAAAGGACATTTAACGGTAATATAGTCGCACTGCTTTTCCGGCGGCGGCTTTCCGCGCCGGGACATATCCATCTTACTCCATGACGGGATGCTCCCGATTCTACCCTTAGT
>DOZQ01000074.1 GCA_003517915.1 Oscillospiraceae bacterium
GAAGTTCAAATACCGCAACAGGGAATTTTGGTGTAGGGGCTACTATGTAGACACAGTGGGTAAAAATGCAAAGAAGATGCAAGAATACATCCAGAAACAGCTGAAGGAAGATCAATTGAACGCACAGCTGACATTGGAAGAAGTAAGCCCGTTTACGGGTAGCAAGTAACAATATTTTCGCATGTGCCAGACCGTACCAACCCCCTTTAGGGGTGGCTAGTAAACAAGGGCTAGGCCCGTTCATGAAAAACCGCCGGCTAGGCCGGCGGATAATTATTTGTATGGATTTATATATTTGTTAACGTTTCGAGAACTGAGGCGCTCTTCTTGCACCCTTGAGACCGTATTTTTTGCGTTCCTTCATACGCGGGTCACGCGTGAGGAAGCCGGCCTTTTTAAGCGCCGGACGAAGCTCCGCGTTAAACTGGAGCAGTGCACGTGAAAGCCCATGGCGCACCGCGCCGGCCTGTCCCGTGACTCCGCCGCCCGCTACACGGCAGACTATGTCAAATTTATCTAATGTGTCGGTTAAGTTGAGCGGCTGACGGACTATCAGCTTGAGGGTCTCAAGCCCGAAATAATCGTCTATGTCGCGGTCGTTGATGGTGATTCTTCCGCTGCCCTGATAGACGCGCACGCGCGCTACCGAGCTTTTTCTTCTGCCGGTACCGTAAAAATAAGGTTTGCTGTCATACATAAACGCTGCCTCCCTCTCTAAAATGACCAAACTTCCGGTTTTTGCGCCGCGTGCAGGTGAGAATCCCCCGCGTAAACGCGCAGGCGCGTAAGCGATTTGCGGCCAAGTGTAGTATCCGGCATCATGCCCTTGACGGCCAGCTCGACCGCCATTTCTGGACGGGTTTCCATCAGCTTGCGGTATTTTACCGCTTTGAGCCCGCCGATATATCCGGTGTGGCGGTAATAAAATTTCTGATCCAGCTTTTTGCCTGTCAGCACCGCTTTGGACGCGTTGAGGACAATGACAAAATCTCCGCAGTCGACATGCGGGGTAAAGATAGGATTGTGCTTGCCGCGCAGAATTGTAGCGGCCTGCACCGCAATACGGCCAAGCGGCTTGCCCGCCGCATCGATAATGTACCATTTCCGGCTTATGTCGCCGGCTTTCGGCATAAACGTGGACATATTTTTACCTCCCGTGCAGTTGTTGGTTCCACAGCTTTCTCTCCTGAGAGTTATCCCGGTGTTTTTGTACCGGAACAACATATCTGACATGCACCGAGGAAGATAATAACATAGCGCCGCGGGTATGTCAATAAGAATTTTAATTTATTTCTCTGAAACTTTCATTTTCTCTTTTTTGCTCCCGTTTGCTTCAAATAGCTCACTTATCATTTCTGAAAAATATATAAAAAGCCTCGGAACTGACGCGGATTTCGGTATCTTTTAACTCAGCATGAACATCCTGCGGATAAACGATGAATAGGACTAGCTTTGCATAGTCGAACATGTAAAAACAAGGAAATATTCTTTGTTTGCCTGAAAAGGGTGCCCATACTACGTATGGACACCCTTTGATATTTTGCAAGGCGCTAATCCTCCGCACCGCTGCCGCGCTCCAGCTTTTTGACCTGCACCTCGCCCTGTGCGGCCATTTCCCTAAAGCTGTCTATAGTCTGGCGCATAACGGGCAGGGCTTCCTGCTTATAGGTGCTTATCGAGTCGAGTGCCGACATCAAATCGGAAAAAGACGCCTTAAGGGTTTCGACCGAGACGCCCGTCTGCATAGACTGCTTGTGGATTGCGGCGCCCTGCTCCTTGAGAAGGGCCGAGGTACCGCTGATAAGAGTGTTTGTTGTCTCGTTGAGCATTTCTATCTTTTTAAGCACGATTTTCTGGTTATAAAGGGCGCTGGCGACCATAACCGCGGTGCGCAGCGCGGTGACCGTGACCGTCTGGGCACGGTCAACCCCGCGAATCAGCTCTTTGTTGTTGCGCCTTATAATCTCCATGGCGATAATCCCCTGCTGATTGACCACCACCATCTGCTGCATGTCCATCACCCGCTGGCGCAGCGGGAAGAGCACCTCTTCCTCCACAAAACGAATCTGGTCGGCGTCGGCTCCCTCCAGCTTTGCCTGCTCTATCTTGGCGGCCAGGCTCTCATCCATAAGAGTTCCCATTTCAATCTCTTTGTATATCTGCTTTGTAATATCCCTGAGCGACTGTTCCTCAAGCGCGAGGGTAGTATTGTCATTTTTCAGCGTGGCCTTTCCCTTGTCCAGTGACTTTACTATGTCGGCAATGACCGTTTCGGCCTTCTCGTATTTTTCAAAATACCTGCGCACAGGATTAATAAGCTTGCCCAAAACCCCGGTCTTGGCAAAATCCACCGCGCCGGGATCAAGGTCTTTGATTTCACGCCGCAGGTCAAGCAGACCCTTCGACACTTCGCCGCCCTCGTCGCCGGATTTTGAAAGGTTGCCTATGGATACCTTGAGCAGCGCGTTTTTATTAGAGGATCTCGAGATGGAATCCAGCCCGAACTGGTCAATGGCCTGTGAGAACTTTTTCTTTTCAAGCGGGGAGTCCGGGTCACAGCTTATAATCTCCTCCGCGTTTTTTTCGGCCTGCCGTCTCAGGGCCAGTGTTTCCTCGGAATCCACCTTGACCTCTTCCATCACTTCCTGTTTGACGGCGTTTTCATCGGCAACCTGCATGGAAAATGACATATTTTTACCTCCGCTTCAAAAATATTTTTTAATGAAACACCCCAGAAGGGCGGAGAATGAGACTTGGAACGCTTGCGCCTGATATTTTTCGTGCGAACGCGAAGCGGATGCCCCGGCGCCGCCGATTAATTGCTTACCCCGCACTACATCTCGGCGTTGAACAGGCTTTGTATCTGATAGATAACATCGTCGGTGTCCGCGTTTATGCTGGCCGCCTCGTTTATCTGCGAAATTGTCGCTAGTGCCTCAATATTCGCGTTGTAGCCTATGCTGTAGATGGGAAAGCGCAGTCCTTCGATCATGCGCCTTGTGTTTCTCAAATTACTGCCCTGATTGGTCTCGCCGTCGGTCAGCACAAACATCATGCATTTGGCGTTTGGATTGTTCTGCTTGGCTTCATGAAGCATGTCCGACGCGACCACAATGCCGTCAAACATCGCCGTTCCGCCGTTGGGGTACATATTTCTGACCGCGCCCGTAAAGAGCGAGCGCTGGTTCAAATCGAACTTGCCGATGGGAAGCGCAATGTTTACATCGTCCGAAAAGGTCACAAGCCCTATGGAGCTTTCGGCGTTTATAAACTTGGAGCCGGTCAGCAGTGATTCCTTAAGCCGCAAAATAGAATCCCCGCTCATGCTGCCAGATATGTCGGCAACAAACACGGCGATAATCTCGCGGTTGCCGGTTTTCTTCTCTTTCCAGAGCTTCTGCGCCGCCGGAAGCGCCTTGCCGCTTATATTAGGGATATCGCAGACATAATCGTCATGGCCGTTAAAGCCTTTTTCAGCGGCGGCCGCCTGACTTTCATCCGTTTTGCAAAAATCTATAAACTGCCTTAAAATCTGCTTTTTCATGTCCGAAAGCTCGCCGATTTCATATACGGGGCTGTCGTGGCGTACGCCGAAAGGCGTAAACACATAGCTTGCTTTAAATTCCGGGGTATTCATATACTGCTGATATTCGAATACAAACCCGTTGAGAGCCCCTGACGCCGCCGATTCCTTCATCTGAAGGGTGGTGTAGGCCACATAGGGGATATTGGTCTGGAAGTCCTCAAACGCTCCCTTGGCGTCTTCGGCCAAAGGATTTTGGCTGTTAAAGGTATAAAGGGTCGATATCAAAAAATTCGCGCCGGTCGAGCTTGCGAACGGGTTGGTATATCCCATTGCGATCTCTCCGCCTGAAACGGCCTTTATTATACTTTCAACCGTGACCCCGCCATATTTCTCGGTGATTTTGTCATGCTCGGTTTTTGTAAGCACAATTCCGGCGACATTTCCGGTCAGCTTTTTCTCGGCCATTTTAATGTTGACCCCGTAGGATTCCAGCATGTCGCCCCAAAGCTCATTCGAGGGCGAAAATGCGTCCGGCAGATATTTGCCCGAGGCTATATAATCCACGCCCAGCCCCGAGGCAATGCCCCTAATACGCACCGATACCGACTGCCCGTTCACCGACGCGCCGGAGCTGTTGAACGCCTGTGCCATATCGACCAGCCAGCGGTCGTTGTCGGCTCCGGAGCCTGCGGAAACGGTGGCCTTTTCGGTCGACGAAAAAATTTCTACATAGTTTTCGGTGGATTCGTCCACCTGCGGGGGATATTTGGAAATGTCGGGCAGGGCTTGCTGAATATCCGCCGCGGAAAGATCCACATTGTCTTTTATGGGCTCAAGGGTGTTCACATGGATTTTTTTATAAAGCTTTTCCATGTCTTTTACGGCGTCCTCCTCGGTAACTTCCCGATCGCCGCCGGAATTATTTATAAGCGTAATTATACCGAAGGTTCCGCCAAACACCAAAACCGCTATGAGAATGAAAATAATAAAAGTCTTTTTGTTTTTGGACATAGCTTTTCGCTCCCTTCCGATTGCTTTTCTTATAGTTATATGATATGCGTTATTTATACCATTTTGTGTCGCTTATCAGCGACTCTATCTCTTTTACCGCGTCCATATCCGCTATATCCCCGTCACTGAGGGCACTTAGCTTGGAAATTTCGAGAATAAGCTGGTCTAAGCGAATGAGTATCTGCTCGTTGTCATGGGTGACCTTGCCCGCGTAGGCTATGTACTCGTCGTATATTTTCATATGGGACTGTCTCAAATGGCTGATTGGCCCCGAGGTGGGATTCCCCAGCAATTTTTCATAGTCTTCCTCATCAAAGGCCAAAATCCGACCGATAAAGCTGCGCGTGGCTCCTATCATAATTGCCTCGGTACCGTCCACGGCAGACTGGAACTTGCTGTAGCTCATCTCTGATGCCGAAAACCTGTCCAGCAAGATATCGCGGATAGTCGCTTTTTTCCTTTTGAAGCGCTCGATCTGCTCAATTATGGTTCTTAAAGTTAAAACAAAGGTGCTCGCCTTACTGGTGTCAATATACTGCCGCGCGGCTCTGGCGCAGTCGTCCAGCGTTTTGATCTCGCGCTCCTGAGCCGGATCCTTATGCGGCTGCGGGGATTTCGCAAACAGAATTTTATAGTTGACATAGAAAAAGAGTATAACCGACACTACGATTATCATGACACCCAACGCCGTTTGCAGAACGTTCTCACCCGACATGTTGATTCGCACAAACATGCCGGAAAAAACAAAGATGTTAATAAAGGATACTCCCAAGTTAAACGCGACCAGCTTGAGAACAGTTTTCTTTGACATTGTGACCTTCCCTCATCCGTTTATTCCGCCTCGCCAAATCGGCGGCGTCCGCAGTTAAGCCGAGCCGCGCAGGCGTGCGGAATGGAAAAAATATTTATATTTATTATATCATGAAGTTATTTTTCGGGCAACTTAATTTTACTTCCATACAA
This sequence comes from Oscillospiraceae bacterium, assembly GCA_003517915.1. Lineage (GTDB taxonomy): Bacteria > Bacillota > Clostridia > Oscillospirales > Acutalibacteraceae > UBA8129. Next base: position 5,501 of record DOZQ01000074.1, read on the forward strand.
AAAAACCAACCGTTTACAAAACCTTTGTTTTGCAAACGGTCAAAATTATCACAAAAACACAATCCCCACAAAATTCCTAACGCAAACAAAGATTCATGCAGAATAGCTGTGACCCTGAGCAAGCAACGAATAAAAGGGGAATTCATTGCTTGCCCAGGGTATGGGGCAGTTTGGCGAACCGTTTTATAGTCGGCCAGCATATAAAATTAGCATACTTGCTATGGGCAAATACCTGTACCGCCTATGCGCGCCGGAAAGGAAGTATCTGCCCTGACAAGCTTACGAATGTACCTCATGATAAAGTTAATATATTATACGCTGTCGGGTTCTGATTTGATTTATGCGTATTCGTGACGTAGGCAGCATTCACCGTAGCAATATATCCATTTATTGGGACGAGTGAACATTGTGTATTCTTCTGAAAAATAACTATATTTCACTATTTGATTTTTACCGTGCAATATATATTTTAAATTGGTGTATTTCAGTGCCCTTTTAAACTTTATCACTGTTCATACCAGGCTGCCATAAAAGCCCCCATGTATTTTTTGCTCGAGCACGAAAGTCAAAAGGTTTTGGGTTTTATGACAAATAGGCAACAAAAAATATGTTTAAAGTATAGATTTTATAATTAATACGGATTTAGGGCTTGATTTTTTAATACACTTAATTTATCTTTAAAAATGATAATGTGCTCGAACACATTGCTGAAAGTACTGACAAAAATTACTCTGTATAACCACATCTAAACGATTATCTTCAACATATACATATATTCATTCATTAAAATGATAATGACAATAAAATGATAATGACAATGTGCTCGAACACATTTATAAAAAGTGTTAACAAAGGCCAATAGGTCTAATCACACTTAAACGATTATCCTTCATATACATATATTCATTCATTGC
>DOZQ01000061.1:0-505 GCA_003517915.1 Oscillospiraceae bacterium
GCGGGTATCCCGCGCCGAACGCCACTCCGATGGAATCGGAGACTGCACCCGAGGAACACAGAGAAGCTCCCGTAGAGGCAGAAAGCTACAACCGGCGCAGAGCGTTTCAGCCTGCCGCCGTCGCGCCCGAGATGCCGCACGAAGATACTTATTCCAGTGGCAGACACCGGTATGACGTCATGAGAACCCGGAATTTCATCGGAACACTGATTTTAATGTCAGTTCCGGTTTTGGGCTGGATTTATTGCATTGCATGTGCGCTCAGCTCCACCGTAAATAAAAACAAGCGCAATTTGGCTCGGGCGTACTTAATACTTATGGCGGCGGCCGCTTTGCTGTGTGTTGTAGTTTATTTGGCGTTTGAGTCAGAGATTAAGACACTGTGGGCAAAGTTTTGGGAATATCTTTCGAGGCAAATGCTGAGTTAACCACAAGCCTGTAGGGAAGCACTGTGTGCGCCCATACACCTAGGGTTGCTTTTGTTTTTATACTAGAACCATTTCAA
>DOZQ01000061.1:590-847 GCA_003517915.1 Oscillospiraceae bacterium
AAACTTTGTTTTCAAGTGGTTTGGATATATAATGCTCTTTATAATTTTGCGAATTATATTTGGAGGCGTGGTATGGATTATTTGAGGCGCAGCTGGGCAGAGGTGGACTTAGATGCCATAGCCGCGAATTACTGGATGATAAAAAGCAAGACCGGCAGAGCTAAAATAATGTCGGTGATAAAGGCGGATGCTTACGGCCACGGCGCGGCGTTTGTCGCTAAAAGGCTTGAGCGGGAGGGAACCGACTGGTTCGCGGT
>DOZQ01000061.1:924-2217 GCA_003517915.1 Oscillospiraceae bacterium
AGCTATAGGGAAGCGGCGGAGCTTTCGGCGGCGGCCATGGAACTTGGCACGGTGCTTCCAGTACATATAAAGGTGGATACCGGAATGAGCCGCATGGGCTTTTCTCTGCATGACCGCGACGGAGCCGTACGGCAAATAGAAGACGCGACCCGTCTGCCCGGAATCGTCGCGAAGGGGATTTACACCCATTTCGCGTCGGCGGACTTTGACGGCGATGAGGACGGGATTTATACCCGTGCCCAATTCGCCAAAATGCGGGAGCTTTTGGATTCGCTTAAAAGCCGCACGGTGCGTTTTGAAATGCGTCACTGCTGTAATTCCGCCGCAACAGTGGCTTACCCAGAGATGCATATGGATATGGTCAGGGTCGGCATCGTGCTTTACGGGCTTGCCCCGTCGACGCATATAAAAAGCAGGATAATGTTGCGCCCGGCTTTATCACTGAAATCGGCGGCGGCGCTTGTAAAAACGCTTGAGCCGGGCGATACGGTGAGCTACGGCAGAACCTTCGAGGTGACAAGGCCGACTGTGGCCGCGATTTTACCCATAGGCTACGCGGACGGATATCTCAGGGAATTCGGCGGCAAAGCGCAGGCGCTTATAAACGGCAAGCGCGCGGCGGTCATAGGCCGGGTATGTATGGATCAGTGCGTAATTGACGTCACGGATATTGAGGGAGTGCGCCCCGGCGACGTGGCTACGCTTATAGGGCGGCAGAACCGGGATGAGATAACGGTGGATGATCTTGCCGAGATCGCCGGATGCATAAATTATCAAACCGTCTGCCTTATAACCGACCGCATACCCCGAGTCTATTTTGAAGACGGCAAAAAAATCGGCGCGGAAGGGCCGATGCTGTGATTGACAAAAAGGAGCCCGTACAATGCAATTAATTAAACGTTTGTTTGCAAAAATGAAGCAGTTTATTCAGTTTGGATTTGTCGGCGCGGTGAATACGGTGCTTAACTATCTTATTTATTTGGCGCTGGTTTCTTTTCTCGCGGCCGACCCTGTTGTTGCAAACGGAATCGGTTATTTTGTGACCTCGGTCATCGCTTTTTTTCTCAATAAACAGTGGGTGTTTAAAAAAGACAGCCAAGCTATCCATAAAACCCTGCTCAAATTCTATGTTACCTACGGCAGCTCGCTGATTATCACCATGCTGCTCTCCGCGCTGTTTGCCCACGTGATTTTGGTTCATGAATACCTCATTCCGGCACTGTGCCTGTGTGTGACGGTGCCCTACAACTTTTTGCTCAGCAAGCTTTGGGTTTTTCGCTCCGGGTCGGAGGA
>DOZQ01000061.1:2241-3426 GCA_003517915.1 Oscillospiraceae bacterium
CCGATAAATATTGCCTGTAATATGCCGCAAGTGGTGGATAAACAGGAAAAAAACTGTGGATTTTGGGGCAGAATGGAGCGTGAATCTTAAAAACATAAATTGTGTGAAGTTGCACAAACTCCGAGGTTACATAAATCCAAAAAGCGCCTGCATTCGACTTTATTACAACTTTGTAACTTTTATTATGTATTTTTTTTCAAGACATTTCCGGCACTCTGCACAAAAAAATGCCGTTTGACAGATTTGACAGTTGACGCGCACAGCAATATAATAATAATCGCACTAAAGCAATTTGCTATACGACATCGCAAAAGGAGTTTTTATTTAATGCCTAAAATACGAGAAGTGCTCGGCAATATATTTCCGTTCATGCGCACGCGGATTTTTGCCGCCGCGCTTTTGGCGGTTTTCTGCGCCGTATCGATTTCGGCGGCGGCGTTTGGGACAACTACCGTTCGTATAAACGACGACGGCAGGCAGCGGAGCATACTTACGGTGGATGAGGATCTGGGCTTGGTTTTAGAACACGCCGGTGTCACGGTTTCAAAAGACGATATTGTGACATTTTCAGGCTTTGAGGACGGTTTCGCAGAGATCGACATCATAAGGGCGTTTGAGGTAAAAGTAAAACAGCAAAGCGGGGTAAAAACACTCACTATGGCCGAGGGAACCGTCAAGGACGCCCTGCGTATGGCAGGGATCAAGGCGGATGCCTACGACAACGTAAACTACGGAGTTTTTGAAAATGTAGTCCCGGGAATGGAAATTTCTTACGAGGACGTGGACTACGAGTTTGAAACCAAGCAGGAGCCGATAGACTTCGAGACGGTAACCGAATATTCCGCCGAAATAGAAAGCGGCAAAGAGGAGCTTGTAGACGGCAGCGAAGGCATCAGGGAGACGACCCTTCGCCATAAAACGGTGGACGGTGCAGTGGTAGAGACCGCCAAAATCTCGTCAGAGGTGATAAAGCAGCCGGTCAGCGCCAAAAAGCTTATAGGAACCAAGGTTCCGCAGCGCCGTGCCGGACCGGCGGGCAAGATAACCGTTCCCACCGGATCCGTGCCTGCGGCGGTAACCAACAGCTCCGCAGTAAATACTATTTCCCCTTTGATGCCCGATACTCCGATTGATCTGGACGAGAACGGACGCCCCGTAAACTACAGTATGCTCATTACCGGCAAG
>DOZQ01000017.1 GCA_003517915.1 Oscillospiraceae bacterium
CCTTGTTGCAATCATTTTTGACTGCGTTTGATGCTTACAGCAGTTCCGCTTAACAGTGCGCTTTGCTTCTTTCGGCACAAAAAACCTGCGTTTATGAAAGTGATCCTATCAAGGGGGATTGCTATAATACCTCCTTCCTTTTTTTATTTGTGCTAAAGTTAACACTACGCCGCAAGCATTTAGCATATATAGATATTTTATATATAATTCGAGAATAAATATTGTATATTTTATTATAAGATAAATTTGATAAAAAGCAATATGGATTATTGTCTCATTTATATGGATTTTATGCTCAGACTGAGATGTGGCGTCAATAAATCACTCTCGGCGCATCCGATTAAAATGCTTTAAATTTATAGATAATATATAGTTCATATTGACGAAATATAAAGTTTGTGGCATAATTATATAAAGTAAAGATGTTATTAGACCAATTGTGTTAAATTGTGAAAATGGAGGAGAAAAATGAACAAAAAAAGACTGATTTCGTCAATTTTGATGATAGCGCTTGCCGCCGCGCTGCTGACTCCAGGCATAAGCGCCGCGCCGGAAACCTTGCCCAACGGATATGTCATAGATATGGACGAGCTGCCGAAGGTTTATTTTGCCGACCACCCGGAATGGACCGAGGTTTACGACGCGACATGGCAGATCCACAAGGGCAACATTGAAAAGATTCCCGAGGCGGTCAATCCCGACCAGCCGTATTATGTCGACGAGGCCTTCAGCCAGAACATTTTTATGTGGGACACCATGTTCATGATGATGTTCGACAAGTTCGGCATCAATCAGTTCCCAACCCTGCCGGCGATGGACAACTTTTATCTGCACCAGACCGACAAACCGGGCGAGATTGACGACGGCTACATACCCCGTGAGATAAGGCCGGACGGCAACGATTATCACAACGGCTACACCGACGAGCGCTCGATGAACCCGCCGCTGTTCGGCTGGGCCGAATGGGAGCAGTACCAGATTCACGGCGACGTCTCGCGCTTTAGTCAGGTCATCAGGGGCAAGACCATTTTTGAGCGCATGGAATCCCACTACGAGTTTATCGAGAGGTACAAAAAGCTGCCGAACGGGCTTTACGGCAAGACCAACGGCCTGGGCAACGGACTGGACAACACCTATAATCAGGGAGACGGACAAACCTACAACGACCTGAGCATACAGCAAGCGCAGTTCGCCTATTACATCGCGCTTATAGCCGATGAGATGGGCGAGACCGCGAAAGCCGAATACTACCGCTCGGAGCACGCGCGTATATCCGCACTTATAAATGAAAAGCTTTGGAGCGAAGAGGCTAAGATGTATTCCAACCTCGCAGCCGACGGGATGAGCAAAACCAATATCTCCACCCCGACCAACCTGTGGGCGCTGGCCGGACATGTCGCGACCGAACAGCGCGCCGAGGCGATAATAAACGCGCACGGACTTAACTCCAACAAGCTTTACCGGCCGAACGGCCTTGCCACCGCGCCCTATGACCATTCGGGATATATGCCCGAGGGCGGCTATTGGCGCGGGGCGTTCTGGGCGCCCACCTCTTACCAGTATATAAAGGGTCTGGCAGACTACGGCTATGACGAGCTGGCGTTCGAAGAGGCGCTGCGTCACCTGAACACCGTATCCGACGTGTTTCAGGCGGGCAAGAGCGGCGGCTATGTAAATCAGTCCAGCATATGGGAAAACTATTCCTCAGAATATATGCGCAACGGCCACACCGGCACCGGCTCCAGCTCGAGAGCCAATTTCGCCGGATGGACGGGCTGCCTGACCATCGGCGTTATAATCGAAGATATTTTGGGGATGAAGGTAAACGCGCCGGAAAATAAAATCACCTGGAATATCCGCCTGCCCGAAGAGCACGGCATCACCGAGCTTTATATGAAGCATGAGGGCGTGGAAAACCGCGTAGACCTGAAAGCGAACGGACGCGTAAGCGCGAAGGACTCCGTGACATTTACGGTCACCGCTGATAAGGCTTTTACGCTTGAGGTGAAAAACGGCGCGCAGTCCGGAAGCTATAGCATCACCCCGGGAACCCATACATATACCTTGGCGGGCGAAAACGGCGAAAGAGCCTATATCGCCGCGAAGGCATATTCGTTTGAAAGCCAAAGCACGCAGCTGCGTAAGGACGAGCTGGACTTGGACGCCGAGGCCTATGTAGTGTTCGGCAGCGAAAGCGATTCTAGCATCACCGACGGCCTGCCGCAGCAGATACGCAAGAACCCCGGCGCGATTAAAAACGTGAACACGGTCGGATATCCCGCCGCAAGCACGCAGAATCCCGTCTCTTTCAGAGACAATGACGAGATGCAGGCGCTGGGCTTTACCGGCGCGCGGGATGTGGTCAAGCGTTCGCACACTTACGGGCAGGAGGGCTTCATGTTCACCGTGCCCGCGTCAAACGAGCTGAAAACCGCGCGCGCGGTAGTCGGGGTGCGGAATGCCACGGCCGAGCTTACCGCGTCGCTTTCCGACAGCGCGTACGCGCCCGCTAAGATACAGCTTTCGGGCGGCGCCGACGAAGAGGTTTATGTGGTGGATATTCCCTTCCGCGCGGCGAACGACGACCGTAACATCCTTGTAAAATGGACTATAGTCAGTGACTTGGGCGGCCAGGCGGGCGATATTTCTATCAAGGCTATAGTCCTGAACGACGGAGGGGTAGTATATCCGGGACGGCCCCAAAACGTGAGCCTTACGGCTAAAAATGAATCGCTGCTTTTGGATGCCCAACCTGCTTCTAATGAAAGCTACGATTCTTGGATGATACGCATAGGCGAAAGCCCGGACAGCCTCGACACTGTCATAGAGGTGGACTCGATGCCTTATGTCATCGACGGGCTTGAAAATTACAAAAAATATTACGTCGCGGTTTCGGGGGTTAATTCCCTGATAGAAGGCATGCTCAGCGACACCGCCGTTGGGATGCCCGAGGAGGAGGGCCTGACCGATGCCGAACGCGCGAGAAAAGATCTTGAGGCCGCGCTGCCGCTCATTTTAAACGGCAATGAGACCTACGCGGTCGGGCACAACCTCAACATGGAGCTTGTCGGCCCGATTTACGGCAGCGCGCTGTCTCTTGTCTCGCAAAGCGAGGATGATTATTTCGGCATACGAAACGACGGCCNNATCCGCCGCCCGCTTGGGTCGATGGACGACGCGGAGACCGAGATAGCAGTAACGGCGGTTTATAAGGGTGAATCCGCGTCCAAGCTGCTGCGTATGCGCATAAAGGCCGCCGAACTTGAAAACGACACTTATGTGATTAATACCACCCAGTCAAAATTTGCCGGCAACCTCTATATGTCAGAAGAGGGAACCAAGGACTGGATGCAGATAATGCAGAATGTGA
>DOZQ01000095.1 GCA_003517915.1 Oscillospiraceae bacterium
ACTGCGGCCGGCGTCAAATCCACCGCGATTTGCCCTGCCTTTTTAAGCAGTGGAGAATTGTAGAGATGCGCCTTCGCGCTTGTCGCGTCGAACACGAGCTTAATGTCCTTTTCGCGCACGACCGCGTGCACTCCCTCGGTGGAAACCGGCACGCCGAAGGACGCCGCGCGTTTTATCCCCTCGGATTCCGCGATGCCGGCCATCATGGCCATTTCAAGATACTTGCTTCTGAATATTTTATACATCAGGTCGCTTCCTATATTCCCCGGCCCGATGACCGCGACTTTGATCTTATTCAATAAAACCGCCCCTCCCCTTAGATAAATTCGGCTTTTACCTCCCCCAGGCCAGTAAAACGCGCCTCAAAGACGTCTCCCTTTTCTGCGGCGGGAGCGGCCGAAAACGCCCCGGACAATATAACCTCGCCCTTTTTAAGGGTCACTCCATAGCCTAATAACCGGTTTGCAAGCCACGCGACCGCGATCGATGGATCTCCCAAAACCGCCGCGCCGGTTCCCTGCCCTATAAGCTCCCCGTTTTTATAAAGCTCCATGCCGACGTCCGGCAAACACAGCTCGCGGGGATTAATTTTTTCGCTTCCAAGTATGTAACAGCCCGAGGAGGCGTTGTCCGCCACAGTGTCTATGAGCTTTATTTTCCAGTCGGCTACGCGGCTGTCTACAATCTCAAACGCCCCGATGACATAATCGGTCGCGTCCAAAACATCCTCGCGGGTTATGTTGCCGCCCGTCAGATCCGCTTTCAGCACAAACGCTATTTCCGCCTCGATTTTCGGCTGCAAAAAGCCGCCGCGCGGAATTTTGCCGTCCGGATACTCCATATCAGTGAACAGGTGCCCATAATCCGGTTCATTGACGCCAAGCTGCTTCTGAATTCCCTCGGAGGTAAGCCCAATTTTTTTGCCGGAGATTTTCTTTCCCTCTTTAATCGCCCGCTCCACATTTTTAAGCTGTATCGCGTAGGCGTCATCTATGCTAAGGTTACCGTCCAGCTCGGTGAGAGGACGAACCGCGATTTTTGTCGCCGCAGCGTCATACAATAAAGAGGCAAAGCTGACTATACTGTCCTCACGCATCTGTATCACTCCCCCGCAAGAAAGTTTTTCACTAGGTCTGCGAATTCACGCGTACGCTCTATCTGAGTCCAGTGTCCGCATTTCCCGAAGATATGCAGCTGCGCGTTGTCAATAAGCTCTATAAGCTTCAAAGACGTCTCAAGCGGAATCACCCGATCCTCGCGGCCATGCACGATGAGAGTTTTATGCTGGATACCACGAATGTAGACCTCATTGCCAGCCATACCCTCCACGCCCTGCTGGCGCGGTGCTGGGAACATGGACGAAAAGCTCTCCTGAAAACCTGGCTGTATGCTGGATTCATAGCGCAGCTTTGCCAGATCGTCCGAGACATAATCCCGGTTATAGGCGAAAATACCGAGCAGCTCTTTCATATTTTCCAAAGAGGGAGTATAGCCCCAGACACGGTCAAGCCCGTAGGTGATAGGGAAAGAAACCCCCATGCTGCCCATCAATATCAGTCTTGAAACGCGGTTTGGATGTTCGACCGCCATTGAAAGAGCCAGCGCGCCGCCGAAGGAATTGCCGATAAGATCGGCTTTTTCAATGTTCAGCGCGTCCATAAAATCCACCGTTTGCTTTACCCAGACGTCCATGCCATAAACCATACCCTCGGGGCGTTCGGTGTAGCCGAAACCGACCATATCGGGAGCCAAAATCCGGTGTGAATCCTTCATCAGCGAAAAAAGCTTGTTCCAGTTCGCGAAGGCGGAAACGCCGGGACCGGAGCCGTGCAGCATGACAAGGGGGCTGCCGCTGCCCACATCGTGATAATTGGTTTTAAACGCGCCGGTTTTAATGGTAGCCGCTATTTCGGGTCTGCTCATATTCAATCGCTCCTTAATACTATTCTGGTTTTGTATACTTTAGGCGGCACGCCGAACGAAACAGCTTGATAAAATCCAAAAAGGAATTATCTGAGCTCGGATTTTCTGAAGCCCATCTCAGCCGAAATACTTTCGGCGGCTTTTTTGACCTGTCTGATGACTTTCTCCAGATAATCGCCCTGCATGACAGAATACAGTCCCGAGACACTCAGCGCATAAGCCGCCTGAGAACTCACGTCAAAAATTGGCACAGCCACACAGCGCAGTCCTTCCATAATTTCGCGGTCATCCATGGCGTAGCCCTGCGCACGGACCTTTTTAAGCTCCTTGGCCAGCTCTTCCGCGCCGCAAATGGTTCTGGATGTCATGCGTTTAAGCCCCTTTTGCGAAATTATCCTTTTTACCTCTGCATCGCTTTTATAGGCGAGCAGCACCTTGCCAAGGCCGCTGCAGTGCATGGGAAGCCTCATGCCAATATCCGAAACAATGCGTATCATCCGGTTGGATTCGTATTTGTCGAGATAAAGCACCTCGCCGTCACGTTCGGTCGCAAGCTGCACCATTTCGCCGAGCGCGGCATTGAGCGCTTGCATATATGGCTTTGCGGCGGCACTCACATCCCATGAGCGGGAGACGATGTTGCCCAGTTCAAACAGTCTCACTCCCAATTTATACCGGCCTGTAGCCGTCGACTGCTCGACAATTTGAAAATCTCTCATGGTGGATATAAGACCATGAACAGTGCTTTTTGGCCATCCCATTTTTTTCGATATTTCTGTGAGGGACATCTCGCGCTTTGCTTCGGCCAAAAGCTCGACAATAAGCAACGCTCTTCCCACAGACTGAACGTGATATGGATTTTTGTGAACCGCCGTATTCTGACTCATCTAAAAATCCTCCGCCGCGTATAATTCAGGCTTTTCTATTGTTTTTACCTATTCTGTCGGCAGCAATAATAATTTTGCCGGATTATTATCAAAATTTCTGTTTTAATCATACCATAACAACAACAAAACCTCAAGCATGTTGTTCCCGCATAAGACATATATGTTCCCATATATCAAACTTTATGTCATCTTTTTTACTTCGTCTCTTTTCTCGAACAGCACGCAGCCTCCGGCATGTTCCTCGCTTAACAGTCCGGACTGGCGAAGCTTAGAAAAGAGCGGGGATTTTAGCGCCTCACGCAGGGATTTCCCGCTCAGGTTAATATCCGAACAGGGCGAAAACGGGCAGGGCTCCGCAGCGCCGTTGGCGTTGATGTGAAAGAAGCCACGCCCGGCCGCCAGACAGCCGCCCATCGCGTCTTCATCCCCGGGAAACGACAGCATGATCATGCCCTTGTTCTGCTTGTCGTTTCTCAGGGCATCGATGCGCGTTTGCAGGGTTTGGATGTTTTCCTCGCTGAGGATAAGGTGTTCGGTACCTGCTTCCACGGGCACATACTCCACAAAGAACACCAGGCCACAGCCGCGATCACGCAGACCGCGTACAAACCTACCTTCGGTTACGTCATCCATGTTCTCATTGGTTACCGTGATGGAGGTGCCGAAGAGGATGCCGCGTTTTTTCAGCAGCTCCGCCGTGGCCCAAACCGCCTCGGATACACCTTTGCCGCGCCGCTCATCGGTTTGGCACTCGTCGCCCTCGATGNNGCTGAGCACGGGAATCAGATTGCGGCACTCGTCGAACAGATCCAGGTAGTCGCCGCCGATCAGCATACCGTTGGTAAGAATCGGAAAGAGGATGTTTTTGTACTCGGAGGCGACATCGATGATGTCGCGACGCAACAGCGGTTCACCGCCTGCCAACAAAATGAACGATACGCCGAGATCGGAGGCCTCGCCGAAGATGCGCTGCCAGTCGGATGCGGCGAGCTCCCGGATAGGCTCCTTTGCAGCGTTCGATCCACCCGGGAGCACTACCGCCGCGTCCGCGTTTCCGTCACTGCAGCCCCCGTTGGCCCGCGCATAACAACCCGCACAACACAAGTTGCAGCGGGTGGCGATACTGGCGATCAGGAACGGTGGAACATGCATACCGTCCTTTTCGAACTTCTCCCTAACCTTCGTACTTTTGTGAAGCGACGACGCCATCTGAAACATGAAACCCTGACCCTTGCGGTTGCCCAGGTAAAACCGTCCGGCAGTATCGGCGATATCCCTAACGCCCTTGTTGATGAACCCGTTCAAATCCAGCATACGAATATACCCCTCATCTATGAATTCCCGTTTATCCCTTTGTATCACGCCTCGTTTCCTTATCGACGATCCACTGCTCCACGAGCCGGATCGTAAGCCATGCAGTCGAGACGCTTTCGTTACCGAAATGATACCCTTAAAACATTGCGCACAATACAATTGCCACGAATCCGTTGCTTTTCAGCCCGTCTACCCACGGTTCGGATGATATTTTGAAAACATGCGGAAAATACGCCAGTCGGGATTTCTGCAATTTGCGGTAAAATACCAGAGTTGTTCATTCAGCGGCCAGGGAAGTCACAAGGTCATCCGATTTGAGAAAGTCGATTGATGCGGTTAACGCAAAACAACAAATACCAAGACAGTCACATCATTTATAACACCATACCGGGAGGTAACCATGAGCCAAAACGCTGTAGTTGACGGTGCGGCAAACGCCGTTGATACCCAAAAGGGCGATTATCCGGATTTTATGCTCAAGGAGATTCATGAGCAGCCCCGCGTGTTGCGCGAGACTTTTGCCGGACGCTTCGATGCCGAGAGCGGCCGCCTGAAGCTCGACGAACTGCCGCTTTCGACCGACGAGATCAAGGCCATCGAGCGCATCTACATCATCGCCTGCGGCACTTCTTATCATGCGGGCATCGTCGGCAAGGATATGATCGAGAAGTCGGCGCGCATTCCCGTCGAGGTGCAGATCGCCTCGGAGTTCAGCTATCGTAGCCCGGTGTTTCCGCCCAACACGGTGGCCATCGCCATCAGCCAGTCGGGCGAGACGGGCGACACCATGGATGCCATCGCCATTGCTAAAAAGGCCGGGACCCCGGTCATCACCATCACCAACGTCGCCGGCTCCAGCATGACCAAGGAGTCTATCGCCACCTTACAGGTTTTGGCCGATCAAGAGGTGTCGATCGCCGCGACGAAAAGCTATACGGGGCAGCTCGCCCATCTTGCGATGTTGTCGCTGTATTTGGGACAGGAGCGCGGCATGCTGAGCGCCGATGAGGTGGCAGATGCCATGGCCGAGCTCGAGCAGATTCCCGCGCAGGTGGAGAGCATTTTGAGCGAGACGAGCATCGCGTCTATCGAGGCTGCCGCCGCTGGCTGCTATAAAGCACATGACGTGATCTTCATCGGTCGCGGTGTGGGGACCGCCACCTGCTTGGAGGCTGCGCTGAAGCTCAAGGAGACCAGCTACGTGCACGGCGAGGGTTATGCCGCCAACGAGTTCAGGCACGGACCGATCGCCATGATCGACGCCGAGGCCGCCACCCCGGTGGTTGCCATCGCCATGGAAAGCGAGACCCGCGAGCGCATGCTCACCATCATGGGTGAGGTCAAGGCTTACGGCGCCAATTTGGTGGCATTGGCCACCGAGGGTGACGCGCGCGCAGCCGAGCTGGCCGATCACGTGATCTATCTGCCGCAGATCCGCGAGATGTATCTGCCTTTTACCGCCATCGTAGCGCTGCAGGTCTTCTCCCGCCAAATCGCACTGCTGCTCGGTCGCGATATCGACCACCCGCGCGGCCTGGTCAAGGCGGTTGTGGACTAGCGGAGCGTCTCACAACACCACCGACCCATCCGGTTCACCTGCGGCACTCCATCGGGGTGCCGTAGGTTTTTTCATGGGCGGTTATCGGTTTGTCTATCACCGCCGGATGCTTTACAACACCCCGCTCGCGCTGATTCCAAATTGTCCCCCTTTCGAAAAATATGCCTTGCCTTCCATATAAACGAGGAGACGGGTTTGCTAAAATACCCCATGGAGACGGATGGGTCCTGGTGGGCCCCG
>DOZQ01000272.1:0-219 GCA_003517915.1 Oscillospiraceae bacterium
GCGCTGATGCAGCGCAAAGGGGTGCGCTTTGTGCTGATTAACCCGCGCGAATTGCGCCTGCCGGCCTACCTGCTGGACGAATTGAGCCGCAAGAACATCCCCTTTGCCGAGGTGGAGCGCCTGGAAGATGTGATTGGCGATTTGGACATTTTGTACATGACGCGAGTCCAGCGCGAGCGCTTCTTTAACGAGGAAGACTATGTGCGCCTGCGCGACAGC
>DOZQ01000272.1:246-402 GCA_003517915.1 Oscillospiraceae bacterium
GAACGAGATAGCCACCGAGGTGGATACCGACCCGCGCGCCGCATACTTTAAGCAGGTGCTGTGCGGTAAATATGCCCGCATGGCCCTTATCATGACATTACTGGAGGTACAGCGCCCGTGAATATAGACAGCATTGAGCGCGGCGTGGTGATAGAC
>DOZQ01000272.1:408-2997 GCA_003517915.1 Oscillospiraceae bacterium
TGACCTGCCCGGTGGCGGTTATCCGCAACGCGCGCAGCGGCAAAACCGGCCGCAAGGACATTATTAAGATAGAAGACGATGTGGACGTAAACCTGGATGTGCTGGGCTTTATAGACCCGCACATTACCGTAAACGTGATACAGGGCGGGCGCATTGTAGAGAAAAAGCGCATGGCGCCGCCCGATAAGGTGGTCAATGTGGTAAAATGCAAAAACCCGCGCTGCATCACTACGGTAGAGCGCGGCCTGCCGCAAATTTTCCACCGCCAGCCGGGGAGCGAAGTGTACCGCTGCCATTACTGCGAGCAGGAATATTAAACAAACCGCCCTGCCGGGTTCGGCGGGGCGGTTAGCTTTTGGTGCAGGCTTTTGTTCGCGATGTGTTCATTGCGGGGTTTCGCCAAACAGGTTGAAGCGGAACAGCTTCTGCTCGTCGGCCTTGCTGGTGCACTCAATGCGGGCCTCGGTTACGGTGCCGCCCTCAATCAGCGCGGTAAAGCCAATCAGTTGCGTCAGCTTGCTTTTCAGGTTCAGCCGGTCGCCCTCGTCGGTTACCATGTACACGTCGCCCTCGCAAGAATCCAGCACGGTCATAAACTCCTTCAAGTCAAAATCATGCATTTCCATTTGGTGTTCCTCCTTTCGTATCATCGTTTATCTATGTGCAGAAACCCGCCGGATGGTGTTTACGCGAATCATGTGAGCACCACCTGCTCCGGATTTCATCCATACTATAACACCTTCCGGGCGATTATGCAAGCTTTTCTTGGCATGATTAACAAAAATTTTATATCGCCTTTGTGCAATACGCACAATTTAGGCGCGACAATTACCAAGACGGCGATTTGACCCAAAAGTTGACCCGAACGAGGATGACACAGGATGAAACTGGGTGGTAAATTAAGCCAATAGCCAGTCTATCAAGTTCATCTGTTTTATCCCCTCATTGTCGCCTGTAATAAAGTCAAGCGTTAAAAGATATTTGGGATAGTTGTCTTTTATTTGCTTCAGCGGCTCCAGTTCTCTTTTGAGCGTGTTTTCATCAAGCACACTCATGGACACTTGATAATATTCCGTTTGCCTATCGCGAACAGCGACAAAATCAACTTCCGTACCGCGTCCGGCTTTGCCAATATTGATTGTATAGCCGCGCCGCAAGAGTTCAAGATAAACAATATTCTCAATCTGATGCCCAATATCCCGCCCTTGTGCTGCCAATATCATATTTCGTAAACCCGTATCACAAATATAATATTTATTCTCTGTTTTTAGGTGCATTTTACCTTTTATATCATATCGCCCCACCTTATAGAACAGAAAGCTGTCGGTTAATGCTTCCAAATATGTTTCCACTGTGGCAACACCAGTGGGTCTACCCGCAGAGGATAATGTATCAGCAATTTTCTTTGCCGATACAGGGCTCCCTATGTTACTGCTTAAAAAACTGGCAATGGATTTTAACAAAGTGGTGTCGCTTAGTTTCTTGCGTGTCATCACATCCTTAACAAGTACAGTGTTATATATGCCTTCCAAATACTGGCTGTGCGCAAGAGAATTATCAAGAAAGTGAATCGCATAGGGAAACGCGCCCAAATTCAAATACTGTGAAAACCGTTCCGCCTTATCTGCTTTTACAGATACACTGTATTCCGCAAAGGAAAGCGGGAGCATATCAATTTTAATATAGCGGGCGGTCAGCTTAGTTGCAAGTTCACCAGACAACATAAGTGCGTTTGACCCTGTAATGTATATATCCAAATTCTTTTTTAGAAAAAGACTTGAGATAGCCTTTTCATACTCAGGGCAGTTTTGCACTTCATCAATAAAAACATATGTCCAACCATCAGCAGCAATGCGAGACTGGATATAATCGTGAAGCTCTTTGTGATTCAAAAGATTTGAGTGGTTTTCATCCTCCAAGTTGATGAAAATGATTTGTTCGCTTGACACATTATCCGATTTAAGGATTTCGACATACTGTTCAAAAAGAGTCGATTTCCCGCAGCGGCGAACCCCTGTAACCACCTTTATCATTTCTTTTTCGCGCCACAGACTAAGCAGCGCCAAGTAGTTTTTACGGGCAATAAGAGTGTTCATACATATGTCTCCTTGCGGGAAGCGTCGCAGTATATTTCCATTATAATAAACACTTGCAAATCATGCAAGTGTTTTCTGAAACGAAACAAGTTCTGACGTGAGTTGGAAGTCATTTCCCATTATCATCCCATGTGTGCGGCCGAACAATAGAACAAGACAGTAGGACAGCCTTTCCACATCCGCAAACTTACCGCCCAGCCGCTCGATGATTTGGCCGGAGGCCAACGCAATCTGCTTTTGTGTGCTGTCCGCTATGGTTTGGGAAATGATTAAATAGAACAGCACCCAAACAGAAAAAACGGTGACGAACAGGGTGAGGGAGATGTATTTTATCCTTGTCTTCGTATCCATTTCAGCCGCCCTCCCTAAACTGCGAGGGCGGCTTGCCAAAATGCAGCCGGAACACTCTGGCAAACAGATGATAATCTGAATATCCGCAGTGTACCGAAATCTCTTTAAGCTGTACTTCATTCTCCAGTATAAGGCGGCTGGC
>DOZQ01000187.1 GCA_003517915.1 Oscillospiraceae bacterium
ATTCCCCGCCCCTCTGGGGCGTTCTATGAAGCCCGATACCCCGCAGTCTTTGCAGGGTGGACATTCATAATTTATCTGGGATATCGTCTGTATTTTCCCAAACGCAAGGTTAAATATACCTCATAAAACATTTAAAAGAGAATTATAACCAAATTTTTAAGGTTTTTTTTGCTCCCATATTGCGTTATTAAGCTGATTCATGTATACTTTATATTGAGATATCAGTGAGAAAAGAGGCGAAGGCTTGAGGGCCTATTTTGACAACAGCTCGACGACACCGGTCTGTGCTCCCGCAATGGAAAAGATACGTGAAATGATGGAGGAAACCTATGGCAATCCGTCTTCGCTGCACGAAATGGGGATATTCGCCGAGCTGGAATTAAAAAAAGCCCGCAAGATTATTGCGGACGAGGCCGGCTGCGAACCGTCTGAAATCATGTTTTGCTCGGGAGGCAGCGAGGCCAACAATACCGCGCTGTTCGGGGCGGCGGTGAAAACTCGTCCGCTCGGAGACCACATAATAACCACGGCGGTCGAGCATATGTCAGTGCTTGAGCCTTTAAAAAGGCTGGAAAATCAAGGCGCCTCGGTGGAATATCTGCCGCCTTTGGAAGACGGAACCTTTTCGGCGGACGCAATTGTGCAAGCGGCGGGCGATAAAACCGTGCTTGTCAGCGTTATGCTTTGCAACAACGAAACCGGCGCGGTGCTGCCGGTGAAAGAAGCGGTGCGAGCGCTGCGAAAGAAAGCGCCTAAGGCGATTATCCACTGCGACGCGGTGCAGGCATTTTGCAAAATGCCTGTGGATGTAAAAGACTTGGACGCCGACCTCGTTTCTTTCAGCGCGCATAAACTGCACGGGCCTAAGGGAATCGGCGCGTTATACATAAAAAAGGGACTGCTGTTGCCGCCGCTTATTTTGGGCGGACCGCAGGAGAACGGACGGCGCGCCGGCACTGAAAACACTCCGCACGTGGCCGGATTCGGTATTGCGGTGCGTGAAATGGCTTCACTGGATAAATCCCTGATAATAAAGATGAAAAACCAAATTATTTCGGGTCTTGAGGCGATTCCCGGGGCGGTAGTCAATTCCCCGAGAGAAGCTTTACCGTTTATTATAAATTTTTCGGTTCCGGGAATAAGATCGGAAATCATGCTGCATTTTTTAGAGCGGCGCGGCATTTATGTCTCGAGCGCGAGCGCCTGTTCGAAAAACCGGCGCAGTCATGTGCTCATGGCGCAAAAGCTCCCACAGGAATTGCTGGATTCGGCACTGAGGGTCAGCCTTTCGCGCATGAATACTCCGGGGGAATGCGATTATTTTTTGGAAACGCTGGAGTTTGCGGCGAAAACCCTGCGTAATCACAGGGGAGCTTGACAAATCATAAAAAATCGGGAAGTGCCTATGAAGGAAATTATACTCGTAAAAAACGGTGAGCTTGCATTAAAGGGATTAAACCGGGCGTCCTTTGAGGCAAGGCTCCGCAGAAATATAAAGCACCGCTTGTCCCCGCTTGGGGAGGTAAATATCCGCAGCGCGCAGTCGGCGATTTTTATAGAGCCGACGGGGGAGGAATACGACTGCGGGAAAGCGGTTAAAAGACTTCAAACCGTTTTCGGTATTGCCGGGATAACCCGCGCGGCGGTGTGTGAAAAGAATATGCAAGTCATTATGCCGCTCGCCGCCGAATATCTTGAAACAATGCTGAAAGAGGCCAAAACCTTTAAGGTTGAGGGAAAACGGTCGGACAAAGGCTTCCCGCTTAAATCCCCGGAAATATGCGCCGAGCTTGGCGGATATCTGCTAAAGTGCTTTCCGCACCTTACAGTGGATGTACGCCGGCCGGACATACAGGTGACGGTCGAAATAAGGGATTTCGGCGCTTACATACACGCCGCGCAGCTGCCCGGGGCAGGAGGAATGCCCTGCGGCACGGCGGGCAGGGCGGCTGTACTGCTGTCAGGGGGAATTGACAGCCCGGTCGCGGCCTACATGATGGCCAAAAGGGGAATAGAGCTTGTGGCCGTGCATTTTGCGTCCCCGCCGTTTACCAGCCTGCGCGCCGAACTAAAGGTGTGCGAGCTGCTTTCTAAAATCGCGGCGTACACCGGGCCGGCGGCGCTGTTCACCGTGCCGTTTACCGAAATACAGCAGGCGGTGGAAAAGCACTGCCGCGAGGATTACGGAACGGTCATAAACCGGCGGCTTATGATGCGAATAGCCGAAAAAGTAGCGAGGGAGCAAAACGCGTCGGCGCTGGTTACCGGAGAGAGCGTAGGGCAGGTTGCCAGCCAAACCATGCACGCGCTTATATGCACCGACGCGGCGGCGGATATGCCGGTCTTCCGTCCCCTGATAGGCATGGATAAGGAAGAAATCATTAAAATTTCACGAACCATAGGCACATTTGATATATCAGTTTTGCCATATGAAGATTGCTGCACGGTTTTTACTCCTAAGCACCCGCGTACAAAGCCGCGTCTGGCCGATGTTCTGCGGGAGGAGGAAAAGCTAAGCTGCGAGGCACTTATACAAAAAGCGTTTTCAACAACTGACAAAAAAATTATCACCGAGGATTTTTTGTATTATGAAGGCTGAAATTATTTCTGTTGGAACCGAGCTTCTGCTCGGGGATATCGTAAACACCAACTCACAATATTTGTCGTCGGAGCTTGCCGCGCTGGGCATAGGGGTTTATTTTCACACTACGGTAGGAGACAATGCGGGTCGTCTTTCGGGGGCGCTGGAACTTGCCGTCTCCCGCAGCAACGTGATTATTCTGACAGGGGGATTGGGTCCCACCAAGGACGATATCACAAAGGAAACGGTCTGCAAGGCTCTGGATATTCCGCTTGTGGAAGATCTGGAAACTAAAATATGGATAGAAAGTCATTACAGCCGCATGAAAATCCCAAAAGGGGATAATATTTTAAAGCAGGCGATGGTTCCCGAGGGTGCGACGGTATTTACTAATCACCGGGGCACCGCGCCGGGACTTGCGCTTGAAAGCGGCAACCAGTGTATTATCATGCTGCCTGGCCCGCCGAACGAATTAAAACCCATGGTGGAGCTTGACATCAGGAAATTTTTGAGGAGCAGGTACGCGCAAGGGATAATAATTTCTCATTCAGTGAATTTGTTCGGCGTTTCGGAATCAGCCGCAGCCGAAAGGCTTGGAGAACTTTTGAACGGTGAAAATCCCACCGTGGCGCCCTACGCGAAAATGGGCGAGGTGCGCATCAGGATCACGGCGCGCGCGGAGGATGCAAACACCGCCAATAAAATGATACGTCCGGTGCTTTCGTCGGTCGCGCAGATGTTTCACGGCAATGTATACGGCGTGGATAAAGACAGTCTCCAGCAGGCCGCGGTTGAAAAGCTGAAAAGCAAATGGTGCACCGTGGCTACGGCGGAGTCCTGCACGGCCGGGCTGCTGGCCAAGCGAATCACAGATATCCCCGGTTCTTCGGACGTTTTTGAGACAGGCTATATCACCTACTCCAACGCCGCGAAAACCGAGCAGCTGGGTGTGCCGGAGGAACTGCTTAAAAGATACGGCGCGGTGAGCCCCGAGACGGCCGAGGCGATGGCAAAGGGAGCCCGGCTTAAAAGCGGGGCGGAGCTTGGCATAGCCGTAACGGGAATAGCGGGGCCGGGGGGAGGTACTCCCGAAAAGCCGGTCGGGCTGGTTTATATAGCGCTGAGCGGCAGCAATAAAATGGTTTACAAAAAAATACAGGTCGGGCGCTTGGCCGACCGCGAATATGTAAGAACCTTCGCGAGCTCCACGGCGCTGTTTATGCTCATAGATTTTTTGAGAAACGATTACGAGCCTTCATCCAAAGCCGGAACCGCGCAGGAAAATGCGCCGGACGGCGGCAAAACCGAGGTTTGTACCCTGCCGGTAAAGGAAACGGGAACGGCGCAGGACTATGCCGTGGAAATAGAGGACGTTAAGGAAAACGCGGGTTCGAAGTTTGAGCAGATAGAAGAACAGAAGCACGACACCTTCCCTACCGAGGATGATATGCAGGAGATCAGCTCTTATTCTGAGAATACCGCGCCTGAGAGCGTAAAAAAAAACATTATCGGCGGCGTGGCGGTTATTAAAAAAGAACAGGAGTATGGGAAATTGATAACAGATAAAAAAAGATCGCTCGCTTACCGTTTTTTCAGCCGTGTTTTACCGTGGCGGGGAGATTCGGCGGGCGAAAAGATAAGAAAGCTGCTTTTTTTGGTGGCGCTTACCGTACTAATTGTGTCCGGTACTTTTTTGCTGAACTATTATATGGAAGGAAACCAGAATCAAAGCAGAATCGACGATCTCGCAGAAATCTATGACAGCTATGAAGTTGAAGATGATCCGGAGCTGGATGTGGTGCAGCAGTCATATAACAGGTTTAAGGGTCTTTTGGAGCGCAACGGCGACATTGTCGGCTGGTTAAGAGTTCCGGGCACCAAAATCAATAATCCCGTAATGCAGTCGTCTGATCCCAGTGACCCCGATTATTATCTTTACCGTGGCTTTGACAAAGAAGAGACAAGATACGGTTCGGCGTATGTCGAC
>DOZQ01000199.1 GCA_003517915.1 Oscillospiraceae bacterium
GCTGGTCGAGCGCGCCATGCGGTGCGACAACAGCTGGGGGCGTTCGGCAAACGACTACATCCGGCTCTACAGGGAGCTTACTCAGAAATAAACGCAAATTACAAAGCTAAGCCAGCGCCTTTTTGGCGCTGGCTCTATATTTTTTTGCATTGTGGATTTATCTGTCTGACAGCGCTTTCATAAGCAGCTCGTTTACAAGCTTGGGATCGGCCTTGCCGCCCAGCTTTTTCATTATCCGGCCGACGAAAAAGCCTATGACCTTTGCGTTCCCGTTTTTATATTCGTCTACCGACTTTGCGTTTTCCGCAAGCGCTGCTTTTATCGCGTCTTCGATTATCCCTGTATCGCTGATGAGCCCCAGGCCCTTTTCCTTTACATATTCGGCTGGATCGATACCCTCTTCAAACACCTTTACAAGAAGCTTCTTGCCCACATTCCGGTTGATTGTTCTGCCGTCGACCAGCTCAATCAGCTTCGCGAATTTTTCACAGTCAATCGAGATATCATCCTCGCCCTTATTGTCGCCCTTCGCTATGCTCAAAAGCTCCACGATAATCCAGTTAACAATCTCTTTGGGATTGTCAAAATGCGCCCGGGTTTTGTCAAAAATATCCGAAAGATTTTTGCTGCCGGTGATGATTTTGCTGTCATATTCAGAAAGCCCGAGTTGTACCGTCATACGCTCGAATTTCAAATCCGCCGGTTCGGGAAGCGATATCCGCACCCGCTCTATCCAGTCGCCGTCAATCACGACCGGCATGAGCTCGGGATTCGGGAAATACCGGTAATCGGTTGCGTTTTCTTTTTCGCGCATGGCAAAGGTTTCGCCTATATTATCATCCCAGCGGCGTGTTTCCTGCACAAGGGTTTCGCTGCCGGTTTCGAGCGCGTCTATGTGCCGTCCGGACTCAAACTCAATAGCGGCCGCTATCGCTTTGAGCGAATTCATATTCTTGATTTCGGTGCGTGTACCAAGTGTATCGGAGCCATACTCCCGCACCGAGATGTTTACGTCGCAGCGCATTGAACCTTCCTGCATTTTGCAGTCGGATACCCCGGCGAAGCTGAGCAGCGAACGCAGCTTTTCAAGGTAGGCGACAACCTCCTCCGCCGAGCGGAAATCCGGGTTGCTGACAATCTCGACAAGCGGCACCGAGGTGCGGTTGAAATCGACCAGCGTGGTGCCCGTGCGGGAATCGTGCACCAGCTTACCCGCGTCCTCTTCGATATGGATTTGCTTGAGGGTGATTTTCTTTTTGCCTTTACCGGTTTCAATCTCAACCCAGCCGTTTTTGCATATGGGAGCGTAAAGCTGGGTGATCTGATAACCCGTGGGCAGATCGGGATAGAAATAGCTTTTTTTATCAAAGCTCATTACCCGTGTTATCTCACTGTTTGTGACTATGGCGGCGGCAATTCCAAGCTCTACCGCACGCTTGTTGGTGACGGCGGGCATACCGGGCATTCCCGCGCAGGCGGGGCAGACGTTTTCATTGGCATCCGCTCCGAATTTTGCCGAGCAGGAGCAAAACAGCTTAGACTGCGTGGCAAGCTCCACATGAACCTCAAGACCCATTACAACCTCATATTGCTTCATCACGCTATCACCTCCAGCGCGGCTAAAAGCGCCCCTTCGTTTTTGACCTGTGCCGCTAACTGAACCTCGCCGAAGCTCAGCGACGGAAGTCCGGCCAGCACCGCAAGCGGACTTTCGACCGGCAGTACAAGTACGTCATATTGATCGAACCTTAAAGACTCCTTTATGAGCCGTCTCAGCTTCATGGCTTTTTCATAAAGCGCGGTATAATAATCCTGCGAGAGCGCAAGACAGCCCGCTGTCAGCGCGAATTTGACCTCATTGCCAAATCCGCCGGTTCGGGTTTTTATATAAAGCTCATCTAAACCTTTGAAATTTTCGGCACGGTAGCCGAATTTAATCCCGTCATAACGGCTGAGATTGCCGCTCAGCTCGGCGCAGGCGAGAATCTCGAAAACCGACCCGTATAATTCGGAGTAGGGGAGAGCTTCTTTAAAAAGCACAGGGGATTTATCGGATTTCACATATGAATAGTGCTTTTCAGGGAACATCGCGCCGTCCTTTTCGTCATGCCCCGCGATTTTTGAGAGCAGCTCGAAGCCCTCATACGGGTCTTTGCAGACCACGCCTATTTGATCCATCGAGCAGACCGCAGGAATCAGTCCATAGCGCGAAACGGTGCCGTAGGTCGGCCTTATATAGTACAGTCCCTGTTTAGTGGCCGCTGCGCGGACATGCCCGAACACGTCGTTGCATAAAAGCGGGCCGTCCGGAAGCATCTTTGGCGCTTTAAGGCCGAATTCACCGAGTCTTACAGTTTCGGCATTTTCTTTGATCCGAACCGCCGCGGTCGCGTCAAAGGGTGCGATGAAATTTTCAAGCATTTTTGATCCGGCGGAAGCCGGTTTGCCTTTTATCATAATACTGTCGTCTAAATAAACCATAACGCCCTCCTAATCCAAGGTTTTTGGAACCTGAAAATAACCGTCGTACTGCTCCGGCGCGCCTGACAAAAGTTCCTCCCTGCTGAGCATTTTCATGGATATATCCTCCCTGAGAATATTTTGTTCGGTGAGCACCGTGACGAGAGGCTCCGTGCCGGAGGTGTCAATGTTCTGTGCCGGTTCAAACGCTTTCAGCAGCGTTTCCAGTTTCCCCGAAAGCTCCCTGCGCTCGTCTTCGGTAAGCTCGAGCTTTGCCATCGCCTCATAAGGCTGTAAATTCATTGTTTTTTCACCTTACCTTTATATGGATTTCACGAAGCTGCTGTTCGGTTACTCCGCCCGGTGCGCCGAGCAGCAGATCCTGCGCG
>DOZQ01000264.1 GCA_003517915.1 Oscillospiraceae bacterium
CTACCACGCGTTCGGCCATTCGTCCGAAAAGGGCGTTATAAACATACGCGTGCTCGAGCGGGAAGGCCGGCTGATAATGGAAATCGAAGACAACGGCGTGGGGATATCAAAAGAACGCCTTGGGGAGATAGAGCGTGGCGAGGTCGGCAGCGAGTCGGGTATAGGTATAAGAAACGTAAGCAGCCGCATTCAAATCTATTTCGGGCAGGATTACGGCGTGAGCATACAAAGCGTTCCGGATGAGGGGACTCTTATACGCATAACGCTGCCCACCGAGATAACAGGGGAGGATATACTTGAGTAATAACGTGGTAGAGGTGTTTTTTGCCCGTTTTAAACGGGGTGTTGTTTTTACTGTGCTCATTTGTTTTATGCTGGCGGTTTCCGGCTGCGGCACGGCGCGTACCGAAAGCCGCAACCTGCGGGTTACGCTTATAGCTAAATCAAGCGAATCCAACTTTTGGGTCACCTGCTTTCAGGGTGCCGATGCCGCCGCGGTGGAATATACGAATGTGACGCTGAAAAAAACCGCGCCCGAAAACGAATGGGATTCAAAATCCCAGAATGTTATGATCTCACAGGCGGTCGAGGAACATGTTGACGCAATAATCCTTTCGGCCTGCGATTATGACGCGAGCGCCGCCTATGTTGAGACTGCGCTGGACGCGGGCATTCCGGTGGTGACCATAGACAGCGGGGTAAACACCGAGCGCAGGGTAACCTTTATAGGCACAGATAATTTTGAAGCAGGACGTATGGCCGCCGACGCCGTGGCCGAAAAAATCGGAAGTGAGGGCAGCGTCGGAGTTATAGGCTTCGAAAAAGGGAGCGCCAACGGCGAACAGCGCATAAACGGGTTTAACAGCGCTATGGAGGAATATCCCGGGATTGCGGTCGTGGAGATAGTGAACAGTGATTCGGATTATGACACCGCGCAAAAGGCGGCCGAGGACATGCTTAAAAAACACGGGGAGGGGCTGACGGCAATAGCTACCTTTAATGAGCTGACTACAGTCGGCGTGGCGCGGGCCATAGCGGCCAACGAAAAATACGCGGGGGTCTGCGTCGTAGGCTTTGACAACAATCCCGAAAGCATTCAAATGCTCGAAAATGGGGTGATAGACTGTCTTGTGGTGCAAAACTCCTTTGCAATGGGATATTTGGGGGTTGAGCGCGCTATTTTGGAGACAAAAGGAGGAGCTCCCGGCGGTACAGTGCCGACCCGCACCGTGTTGGTCACAAAGGAGAATATGTACAGCCCCGACAATGAAAAGCTGCTGTTCCCGTTTTCGGGAGACTGATTATGCCCTGGATTTATGTTCCGGATAAAAACCAAAATTGTGCCGTTTAAAATAGCAATAAAACAATTTATTTTTTAACCTTTAAAGTTTCTTATCTTATTTTATATATGTTTTTTAGTGATATAATAAGTCCGTAAATCAGGCGTACAAATTTTTTATTATTTTTAGGAGGTACAAGCATGACAAATCTTAAGCGTATTTTGGTGGCTCTCTTAGCGTTGACAATGATCTTCGTTTTGGCAGCCTGCGACAACAACAGTGGGACATCCTCGGCGGATCCCAGCAGCACTGATCCCGTAAGCGACACATCCGAAGACGTCTCGTCGGAAGACCCGGCTCCTACCGACATCACCGTTAACGTATTCATTTATGATTTTGCCGATCCCTACATCGCGAGCGTTCGCGACGCTATGAAGGCCAACTTTGAGTCGGCCAGCATTACCGCAGACTTTTTCGATGCGGCTGGCGATCAGGCATTACAGACCGAGCAGATTCAGACTTCTATCTCTCAGGACGTTGACCTTCTGGTTGTCAACATCGTTACCACCGCTTCTGACGACGCCGCAATGACGGTTGTCGACGCCGCGAAAGCCGCTGACATTCCCCTTATCTTCTTCAACCGCGAAGTAAGCGATGCGGTTGTTAATTCCTACGAAAAATGCGCGTTTGTCGGAACAGACGCCGACGAAGCCGGCTATCTGCAGGGCGAACTCATTTATGACATCATCAGCGCCGACTTTGACAAATATGACCTTGATGGTAACGGCAAAATCCGTTATATCATGTTCAAGGGCGAGCTCGGCAATGCCGAAGCTGACGGCCGTACCCAGTATTCTGTAGAAGAAGCCAACAGGCTGTTCACAGAAAACAGCCTCGGCACCCTTGAGTATTATGAACCCGCCGCGACGGATCTGTTCCGTCCCTGCAACTGGAAAGCGGCCGACGCTCAGAACGATATGCAGGCCGCTCTTGGAACCAACCCGATGGACAGCCCCAACGCGATTGAGCTTGTAATTGCCAACAACGACGACATGGCTCTGGGCGCCATTGAGGCTCTCAGCGCTGCCGGCTACAACACCGAGGGCGGCGACAAATCCATCCCGGTCGTAGGCGTTGACGCGACTGTACCGGCTCAGGAATCTATCGCCAAGGGCAGAATGACAGGTACCATTAAGCAGGACGCCGAAGGTATGGCCAGCGGTATCGTCAGCCTGTGCTCTAACATCGCCAGCGGTGCGGATCTCATGGCCAACACCGAGAATATGAACGTCGACTCCGGCGTAGCTAAGATTCGTATTCCGTACGCGAAATATACAGGCTAATTTACTGAATTAGTTTTGTCAAGTCTTTTAGATTGGGCGGCCTACAATTTAGGAGGTCGCCCAATCTTCGATAGGCACCTTCGGTTTACAGTTTTATATAGTCTAACCGCTATATTGTGAACTGTAAACCGAAGCAAAGAAAGTATGAAAGGAAGATGCGGCTTGTCGGAATATCTGCTGGAGATGAAAGGCATCAGCAAATCCTTTCCGGGTGTAAAAGCTTTGGATGATGTCAGCATATCCGTAAGACCCGGCAGTGTACATGCCCTGATGGGGGAGAACGGAGCCGGGAAATCCACCCTTATGAAATGTCTTTTCGGAATTTACAACGAAGACAGCGGAGAGATCATTGTAGATGGGGTAAAGTCCAAATTCGGCAATGTAAAGCAGGCGCTTGAGCACGGCGTCGCCATGGTGCAGCAGGAGCTCAATCAGGTGCTCAAAAGAAATGTAATGGAGAATATCTGGCTCGGACGTTTTCCGCTCAAACTTGGCTTGGTAGATCATAGAAAGATGTATGACGATACCATAAAAATCTTTAAAGAACTGCAGATCGATGTGAATCCCAAAACAATGATGAGCAAGCTTTCGGTTTCAATGCGTCAGATGGTGGAAATCGCGAAGGCGGTTTCTTACAATTCCAAGATTATTGTGTTTGACGAGCCTACATCGTCCTTGACCGAAACCGAGGTCGAGCATCTTTTCAGAATTATTGACATGCTCAAAAAGCGCGGTTGCGGAATTATCTACATCTCCCATAAAATGGAGGAAATCCTGCGCATAAGCGACGAGGTCACCGTCATGCGCGACGGGCAGAAGGTCAAGACCAGCCCGGCGAAAGATCTGACGATGGATATCATCATCAAGCAGATGGTCGGCCGAGAGCTTACCAATCGTTTTCCGCCTAAAACCAACAAACCAGGCGAGGTGGTATTCAAGGTTAAGGGACTGACGGCGCAGTATCAAAATCTTCAGGACGTGAGCTTTGAGCTGCGTAAGGGCGAGATTTTGGGTCTTGCGGGTCTTGTGGGTGCGGGCAGAACCGAAATACTCGAGAACATTTTTGGCGTTGCCACCAGAAAACACGGAGAAATGGAGCTGAATGGCAAGCGTCTCAAAAACAAGAATTCAAAGGATTCCATAAACAACGGCTTTGCGATGCTGACCGAAGAGCGGCGCGTCACGGGCATATTTGGGATTTTATCGATTTTGGAAAATACCACAATCGCCAACATGAAAAGCTACAAAAAAGGGCCGTTTGTGTCGGATAAAAAACTCAAGGGAGACACCGAGTGGGCTATTAACGCACTGCGCGTAAAGACGCCCAGCCAGAAGACCAAGATAAGGTCTTTGTCGGGCGGCAATCAGCAAAAGGTTATTTTCGGCAGATGGATGCTGACCAAGCCTGAGGTGCTTTTGCTGGATGAGCCGACCCGCGGAATTGACGTTGGCGCCAAGTATGAAATTTATCAGCTCATGATTGATTTAGCGAACGAGGGGAAAAGTATTATCATGGTTTCTTCCGAAATGCCCGAGCTTCTTGGCATATGTGACCGGATGCTGGTTATGTCCAACGGCAGGCTGGCGGGAGAAGTCGACGTTAAAGACACCACTCAGGAAGAAATTATGACCCTGGCGGCAAAATATGTTTAGAAGGAGAGGCTGTGGACTATGAGTGCGAAGGAATCGGCCCGGCGCGGGAATCCGCTTACAAACTGGATGGACAATTACAAGAATCTCGAAGGCCGGGATAAAGCAAGATGGTGGGGTAACTTTTTCATAAACAATGCTTTATACATCGTTTTGATTATTCTTATCGTCATTGTTACTGTACAAAAACCGGAATTTTTACGGCTGCGCCCGATGCTGGATATTCTCCAGAGATCAGCGTCAGGTCTCGTTATGGCGCTTGGTATCGCTGGATGCATCGTTTTGACCGGTACCGACCTTTCGGCCGGACGTGTGCTGGGGCTTACGGCATGTGTGTCCGCATCGTTGCTGCAGAGCAATGATTACGGAAGTAAAATGTTCCCGGGTATGCCGAAATGGCCAACTGTTTTTGTGTTTTTGCTGGTCATTGCGATAGGCGCGTTGGTCGGGCTTGTCAATGGGTTTTTTGTCTCGAAATTCAGCCTGCATCCGTTTATTGTTTCTTTGGCGACCCAGCTTATGGTATACGGTACAATTTTGATTTATGTAAATCAGGGAACCAATGCGGGTAAGCCGATTTCCGGTATAGATAAGGGCTATTCCGAATTTATCAAGGGCAGTGTCATTCCGGAATCATGGAAGACGCCTATACCACACTTTGTCTGGTACGCGATTATTCTAACGGTGATCATGTGGTTTATCTGGAACAAGACCACCTTTGGTAAAAACATGTACGCCGTGGGTTCCAATCCGGAAGCGGCCAATGTTTCAGGCGTTAATGTGGCTCTGACAATCACTCTTGTTTTCGTGCTTGCGGGTATTATGTACGGCGTCAGCGGCTTTATTGAGGCTGCGCGTATTGGTTCGAACAGCGCTTCGACCGGTCTTAACGCCGAACTGGACGCAATCGCGGCCTGTGTTATCGGCGGCGTCTCATTTACGGGAGGTGTCGGCAGGATAAGCGGCGTCGTCGTCGGTGTAATTCTGCTAAACATGATTTCAGTAGCGTTGCAGTGGCTGGCGGTTTCTGCGGACTGGACCTATATCATCAAAGGTGTCATTATTCTTGCCGCGGTTTCTATAGATATGCAGAAATATCTGGTTAAGAAATAACTGTGCCTAGCTATGGCAAATTGTTCTGAATAATTGGGTATGGAGTGGGGCTTTAACATTTTTCCTTAAAGGGATGAGATGTTAAGCCCCTTTCTTATAGTTGATTGAATGATTGAAGATATTATTTACCGGTTAGGAGAGAGGCCAATGATCAAGTTATATATGCTGACGCTGGAGCAAAATCCCGGCAATGAAGTGTCCGGGTGTTTGATGAGACTTATCTCGCCGGAAAAAGCCAAAAAAATCGCCAGGATATCATCTGCCGATAAAAAAAAGCAGCGGCTTTACTCCGAGTTGTTTGCGCGCGCAGTCATAGGCAGACATTTGGAAATAACAAATGAGGAGATATCCTTTGAATTTTCAGATATGGGAAAGCCCTTTCTCGCGGGTTATCCCGATTTTCATTTTAATATCTCCCACACCGGTGGAGCAGTACTTTTAGGGATTTCGGACGCCCCCGTAGGTGTGGATATCGAGCGTATACGGCCGGTTCACGCGAAAATAGCGCGGCGTTTTTTTGCGCCGGCTGAGAGGGAATATGTGGGCGAGGGAAACGGCTACAGCCGACGCTTTTTTGAGATTTGGACGGCGAAGGAAGCCTTTTTAAAAAAAGAAGGGTTAGGTATATCGGTGCCGCTGAGTTCTTTTGACGTCACATCAAAAGATATTGACGGCCTGTTCAGCCGATTTGAATGGGAGGATTATATAATTTGCTGCTGCGCGGCTGAAGCGGCGGAATTTCCATGTGTCATATCTGAGCGGGAATTTATGGAGCTTTATTTGGAGCAATTGATATAGATGGCTGAATTTTATGTCTTTTTGTCTCAAACATATATATAAATGAGACAATAATACCTTTACCTTGTCGGACATATATAGTATAATGAAACTGAATTATTATGGGTGTGCTATGATAAAATCAAATTACAAAAGAAGGGACGATTATATGTTAAAAGGCAAAAAAAGTTTAGCGGTTTTGTTGGCGGTACTTATGGCCGTGCTTGCCGCAGTGGTTCCCGCGGCGGCGGAGGATACAGCCTCGATTCCCGGAGATCCATGGTCAAGGGCGATATCGGTGCAGGCCGGGCCGGCCGACGATCTTTCCGAGTTTGCTCCGGAGGA
>DOZQ01000241.1 GCA_003517915.1 Oscillospiraceae bacterium
TTGAAGTGGTGGTAGTCTGACTTTAGAATTATTTCTAAATAGATTATACCGTGCTACTCTTTAAA
This sequence comes from Oscillospiraceae bacterium, assembly GCA_003517915.1. Lineage (GTDB taxonomy): Bacteria > Bacillota > Clostridia > Oscillospirales > Acutalibacteraceae > UBA8129. Next base: position 66 of record DOZQ01000241.1, read on the forward strand.
AGTCAACAGCTATTTATAAAATATTCTAAATAGGTTGAGATAACACTGCGGATAACAAAAACCAGGGTGTCGGATATCCCGGCACCTTGATTTATAAGAAAATACAAATTTTTGATTGCTCATCAGCGGNNATTATACCATATCGTAATGGGTTAAAAAATCCTGATAATCAAGCCGGAGCGTCCTAACGAGCGTCAAGCGATTTTTTGCTTATACCATGCTGTTGCACCCCCGTTTTCTCTTTGTTACTATGGGTAATACAGATCTATCTCGTTATTTTTCTGATAAATTTATTGTACAGAAGCACTATCCAAAGGAAAGAGGACAAAACTGAAATAATCAGCGGATAATAACCACCGGATCGCACGGATTTTCCTATCCAGAATGACGGAAATACCAAAGCAATAAACTGCGCGTTCCCGCCCACAAAGAACGGAGCCAATGCCGCCATACTCAAAAGTGAAGTGAGCTTTCCCACCGCCATGCCCTCAACCTTATTTTTTGAAAAAGCAACGATCAACATCGCGGTAATAATACTTTGCAGCGTTCCGGCGAACGCGGTGCCCACAAGCAGGAGCAAGCCCATATCCGAAAGCTGAAAAAGTAGTCCTGCTCCTACTCCGACAACAAATGCGATAAGGCCGGTTAGTCCTAATCTGGAAAACAGATACCCGGCTTTGCCAAGAGGAGTCACGGATAAATACGCGACGATATGGTCATCGGATTCATCCAACATCACCATAGCGGCGGCATAGCTGAACATGGACGGCGTCATGATTACGAGAAACATATCGAAAAGCGCGTAGTATGGCGCAAGTATTTCCTGTAATCCGAAATGATCCATCAGCAGCTTTTCCGCGAGGGGAATACCGAATCTGAACAATATGCCCATCAAAAACGGTACGGCGGCGATCATGACCAGCATCGCGTCGCCCTTCATCTGGCGGAGCATACGGTAAAAACTGATTCGCACAGCCTTCACAGCTTAACACCCCCAAGTCTTTTCCACATTTTCCCCATGGCGCGGACAGCTATCAGCCACAAAGACACGACAAGGGCAAGCAGCAACAGCAAATCCGTCAGTACACTTTGACTTCTGCCCGCAATCAACGCGATGCAGCCGTTTAAGGGAAACCAGCGTATGTAATTCTGAGGTGCAAATAAATATATGATCGGCGGGATAAAACAGGCAACTTCAATCGGAACGGTTACGATCACATATCGGTTTAAGCTGTTTATCTGCGTGGCTGCAATGATTCCAAGCAGCGTGAAAATTGCGGAAGCCAGCGCGGTCGAAAGCAAAACCGTCAAGATATTTGGAAGTCTTGCCGCCAGAGAGAGTATCAGAGCAACGAGTGTGGATATAAGCACCAGTGAGACTACTTTTGCCGCAACATATTCCGATACTTTCACAGGAGAAACAGCCAAAGCGTTCAGCACCCGTTCGCTTTTTTCCAACAGCACAATCGCTCCCATGAAGAACAGGCCCATGGCCGCCGGATCGGAGTATATCATTATGGCCGCGGCGTTTTCTTGCCACGATTCCGGAAAGACAAACAGCAAAAAGGTGTAAATAGCGCAGAACACCGCATAGATTAAGTAAAATCCATACCTCCATTGAAAACGAATATCCCCAATTATCAGCCTTAACAACCTCATTGCAGCGTCCTCCCCGTGACCTCAATAAAAATATCGTTGAGCGTCGGCTCGGTGCTGTGGATAGATCGCAGACGATTCTCCTTTATCAAATCCGCGAGTACGCTGTCCTCCGATATATGGGATAGCAGACATTCAACGCTTTTCTCCTGCCCGTCGAAATAAGTGTATCTAACCTTAGCCGCCCCCTTTTGCATGATGAGGTTGTGGGGGCTGTCCAGCGCCTTGATCCCGCCATTCACGATAAAGGCTACCCTGTCACATAGCTCGGCCGCGTCCATCATGTTGTGCGTGGTTAAAAAGATCGTTTTGCCCTTTGCCTTTTGCAGAAGAATCATATCCTTCATCAGCCGGCTGTTGGTCGGGTCAAGGCCGCTTGTCGGCTCGTCAAGGAATAAGATTTCCGGGTCATGAAGCAGAGCTTTCAGAAAGTTGAGTCTCGACTTCATGCCTTTTGAATATTCGGACACTTTTTTATCGGCGTCGTTCTGCAAACCCATACTTCCAAGAAGTTTTTCAAGATCGGTCGCGTTCTTCGCGTATAACGAAGCGAAAAACGCAAGGTTCTGTCTTGCGGTCAGCTTTTCATAAAGCGTGGAGTATTCAAAATCCACGCCGATTTTTTCATAGAAGCGATTGTCGTGCTCCCGGCATTCAACGCCGCCCAGCATTACGCTGCCCTTATAAGAAGTAATCATGCCCGTCAGGATTTTTTGCAGCGTGGTTTTTCCGGCACCGGACGGCCCCAAAAAACCAAATATCTCTCCCCCGGAAACATCAAAGTTCATATTTTCAATAAAAGGTTTATTTGAATAACTAAAAGATAAGTTTTTTACTGTCAGCACGGTTGCCGCCTCCTAACAATCTATTTGACTGCATCATTATTTATAGTCAAATAATGCGCAAAATTTTTATTCCAGCATTTGCAGCACCAAACCCCTAACTGTCAGCTTCAGGGCTTCGTCAAAGCATTCTTCGCCTATTTCCCGTTTGTAAACCATGCTGACGAACAAGGCTCGAAAGGCTGTCGAGAGACAAGCCGATTCTGCTGTAGGTGAAAGGGAAAGAAGCTCTATAATGCGATTTATCATGTCTGTATCGTGAAGAAAATGATCTTGTATGATCTCCTGCGGCAGCTTGCGATAGAGCAATTCAATTTCGCCCGTTCCGATAATTCGCAGTAACCCGCTTTCATCAACGGCTTTGAAAAACCTGTATATGGTTTCTGTCAGGTTGTCCGGAGTCACGTCGCCTTGCATAGACTTGATTTCATCAAGCATCTGCTTTTCAAGGATTTCGTGCTGCTGCGTCAGCACCTCAAACAGTAAAAGCTCTTTTGATTCGTAGAACAGGTAAAACGTACCTTTTGGGATTTTTACGCGTTCAATCAACGTGTCAACCGTCGTTCGCCGAATCCCGTAAGCAGAGAGGCAGTATGCGGCTTCTTCCCGCAATCTTTTTTTGATATACTCTCGCTCATCATCCGAATATGTTTTTGGCAAGACTTCCACCTCTTTATTGACTGAATTATTTCATATAGTCATAATAACACAATACTTTGGTAACGTCAAGGCTTTGGGGGAGATGTTCGTTGTTCATATAATATAAATTTGCAGTTGCACTTACTCACCGCAACTTATCGTACATATCATTTCTACCTGCTGACTGTTCAAATCCAAGTCAGCATTATATTTATACCATATTTTTGCTTAAATCTCAATCCCCGAACGAATGGTTGACGCCTATCGTTTCGGGGGTTTTCCGATGCAAATCGAAATCAAAGGAACAGCCAAAAGAGCATGTTCGGAAAGTGAGGATTAAGTCATGCCAAAAGAAATCAAGACCCGCAATACGGTAAAGGACATCATCATCTGCATGATCGGCCTGCTTGTCGGCTCTATTTTCGGGATTTTCTTCTCCGGTGAAGATTCCGGCAACGGTTACACCATGCCGATGGCGATACAGGAAATCAATCAAGAGTACACCGATAGAATAAAGGAAATAACGCGAAGCGATTATGCGTTCACATTACACTGCATCGTGTTTCTCTTTCCGGCTACTGAGAATGTTAAATCGCCTTGTGTCTATTATTTAAGCTGATTGTTAGCTGTGATTATCTCCTGTAGCGATACATCCGGATTTCTGAACCGTTTGTCACTTTGTTCTTTCTTTGGATGAATTGCTGTTTGCGGGCAGGCATGAACGCAGGCATAGCAGCTGTCGCATTTATCTGAAAAAGTTATTTTCTCCGCAACGGATATATTAGCTGTAGGACACACAGTTGTACAGATGCCGCATAATGTGCAATCATCATTGACAACAAACCCCTGTGAGGAATAGTCCTTGATCTTGTCTTGTAACATTTTTTTCGCCAAAGGGGCCAAAGCCTTGGCCTTTAGAGAAATCGAGGGGACATATTCCTTTCGATCTTCAATATCATCCACCATCTTAGAAAGATTCTCCTCAGTCTTTTTTTCGGGGAGCCTTTTGATTTCGGATTCTATTTCAAAGACCGGCAGGAAATTATCCACCATCACCAAGGCGTTCAAGTAGTCAAACCGGATGTCATTTGCCTCGGCAGCTTTCTGCAAATCAGGCAACACCATTCCAGCGCCACTGCCGCAAGTGGCTACGGCAAAAAGATAGTCCGCCTCAAATTTTACCATCCCCAAAAAATCCCGTATCATCTTGGGCAATGAACCATAATACACCGGGAACACCAGACCGATGACATCATCGGCGTAGGTTATCTCTTTTTTGTGCATCTCTTGCGGGATGGAGAGAAGCTCTCCTCCAATTCTCTTAGCAACTGCAAGACTGTTTCCTGTTCCTGTAAAATATAATGTTTTCATGTCTGTACCATCTCCTTCGCTGTATTCAAATAGGGTAAGCTGCCCTTAATCCAATTTTTATTAAGCCTTTTATCACCTGTCAAGACCATATTACATCAGCCTTTTTGCGAGGGGCGCTGCGTCTATACTGAACATCGGGATAGCCGATTACAAGCGCCATCTGCACCTCTTTTCCGTTTGGAACGCCTACGGCGTCTTTTATCTTTTCGTTGCTTGCACCCATTACNNTATAAAGCAAGCCAAGATTGTTTGCACAGGCGGCAAACTCCATATTCGATGCCGCAAGACCCGCGTCGAAAGCATTATCCCCGACAATCAGAATTACAATCGGCGCTCCAAAAAAGAATCTGTCCTTCGCTTTTGGATTTTCCTTGTACTCATTGACGAAAGCAAGCCATCTCCCTGCG
>DOZQ01000137.1 GCA_003517915.1 Oscillospiraceae bacterium
GCCTAACAGCATCAGCTTTTCTTCGACAGTGAGCTGAGCGATAAACGCGTCGAGGTCGACCTGCAGATTGCCGTCCGCGTCGGCTTTGAGCGAAATGAAATCTTCGTCGTCGGTCACACGGATTTTATAGGTGGTGGCCGCCGAGGCGACTCCGTCTTTAACAGTGACCGCCCTGATGGCGAGACCGTTTGTCTCAGTGAGTCCGGCCGCCGAAATCGGCGCGGAAAAAACTGTGCCGTTTGCCTGCAGATCAGCGACGCTTACGCTGTCCACATCGGAAGCGGCAAAGTTGGATTTTTCGGGCTCCCATACGACCGGAGCCGTCTGATAATAGATGCTCGCGCCCTGCGAGTCGGTGAACAGCTTGATGCCGTCGGCGACGTCGCTTCTCTTGAACAGGCCGCTTGTGAGCCTGAGAACATTGTTGGTTCTCGCCGGGTCAATGTTATTTTTGAGCTCAAGCCGGGGCGTGTTAACAGCGGTGGTATAGGTGTAAATGTTGCTCCAGTCGTCGCCGTTATAGCAGATGAATTTATATGTCGTACCGCCGGTATAGTCCAGAATGTAAGCGCGCGGGGCATTCAAAGCGCCCTGTCCGCTGACCGCCGGATTTATGCGGATTCTCTGAGCGGCCGGGTTGTCTTTATAAGGATCCGAGCCGTCGGAGGTGTACCAAAGCGACAAGGCGTCGGCAGCTTCATAATCGGTCAGCCATCTGGTATAATTGGCCGCCGTAAGCCAAGTATGCTGCACGCGCATGCTTATGCGGTTCGTGTCGAGCGAGGCACCGCTGGGGGCGGGGATCGACGTGTCAAGCGCCGCGTTTACATTCATAAACGACAGGGTGAACGCCAGTAATAACGCAAAGATTATTGTTTTTCTCGCTATTTTCTTAAAAGACACTAAAACATCACTCCTTCAATTCTTATGATACCAGTGGCATTTCCGCCTCCCCTTTTATTGCCGCTAGATATCATTTCTTCTCCTTCTCTTCCTTTCACACATCACACAGATGTTACGCATATGCATCTGGGAGGCCTCTTCCTTCTCTACCTTTTTCTTGCCAGGCTATTTCTCCTTTCCCTCTCTTTCGTCAGCGATTATGTTATATAAACCATAAAAGGATATTCCGCGCGGAAAAATCAAGACTCTCCGATTCCCTCTAATATATCTCAGGGATATTAAGGAGTTTCCGCGTACAGAATACCCTTGCTGCGACCATAATTTTCTAAATTTTCAATACGAGCAATAATTTTGCATATCAAACTCTTCTTTTTGAGTGTGAAATATATACAATACTAATATAAGTATTATATTTTACTTGCTACAAAAAAACAATTCTTAATTATGAACAAATTTCTCGCTGTTCTTTTAGCATGATTGCTGTGGTTATAAATCCTCATTGATTTCCGTGAATGCTGTCAATTTTTTGTTGAATTTTTTGTGCTTTAATGATAATATAAAGAGTATCTCTAAAAAAAATTGAATCCACCGGTTATACTTCGACGGTTATTTTCACACGGGGTCGTGTCAAAAGGAGACTTAATTGGAAAGACTGAAAAAGTTCATAGTGATAATAGGGCATTACGGCAGCGGCAAAACCACCTTCGCGCTGAATTTGGTGCTCAGGCTGGCTGATCAGGGTAAAAATGTCACCTTGGCCGATCTGGATATAGTCAATCCCTACTTCCGCTCGTCGGATTATAAAGACCTGCTTGAAAAAAGCGGTGTCAGGGTGCTGTCTCCCTCTTTCGCGGGCACTACGCTGGATCTTCCGGCGCTTCCGCCCGAAATGTACGCGCAGGCCGACAGCGCCGCCGATCATGTAATCTTCGACGTCGGCGGGGACGACGCGGGGGCGGCGGCCTTCGGCGGTGTCTCGAAAACGCTTGGTGAAACTAGGGATATGCAGGCGGTTTACATCCTGAACCGTTATCGGGGCTTTATCAAAGAGCCATCAGACGCGCTCGAAAACCTACGCGAGATAGAGGCCGCCGCGCGCATACGCGCGACCCACTGCGTGAACAACTCCCACCTGGGGCATTTGACCGCGCCGGATGACCTCATGGCCGGATTTGCCTACGCCGATGAGTTTTCCCGCCTGAGCGGTTTGCCGCTGCTCTGCACCGCCGTACCCGACCGGCTGCTGGATAAGATTACCCCCGAGCGCAGTGATTTGTTCGGCGTGCGGGAAATTGTCGCGCCGCCGTGGTAAAAACTATTGTTATATGGTAATATCCATTATAAATATATTTTCAAGATTATCCGCCGGTGTTGGGCCGGTGAGAGGGGAGCTTAAATTTGAACAAAGTTACTGTAAATGAAGAACGCTGCAAGGGCTGCGGATTGTGCGTGGAGGTATGTCCAAAAAAGGTGCTGGAGCTTAGAAAAGACCGGCTTAACCTCAAAGGCTATCATCCGTGCGAGGCCGTGAGACTGAGGGACTGCATCGCATGCGCCATGTGCGCCATAATCTGCCCCGACGTCGCCTTAAAGATAGAAAAAGAATAGCTTGCTATAGAAATGGAGTTTTATAATATGTCTCAAAGAGTTTTGATGAAAGGGAATGAGGCGCTTGCCGAAGCGGCGATAACAGCCGGCTGCCGTCATTTTTTTGGATACCCTATCACCCCGCAGACCGAGGTCGCGGCCTATATGTCAAAACGACTGCCCAAAATCGGCGGAGTTTATCTGCAGGCGGAATCGGA
>DOZQ01000023.1 GCA_003517915.1 Oscillospiraceae bacterium
ATGCTGTGGAGCTTCTCCGTCAATTCCGGTTCCCGTAGGCGTTTCAGTACCGGCGTGTGCTGGCCGTAGCCCGTCATGTCGAAGTAGCGGTTTCGGAAAACATAGAAGCTATTGCCGAATACGGCTGGGTTCAGATACTTGTAGGGTAGGAAAGTGCCGCCTTGTCGCATTACTGCGATAGGTTTACACAGGCCCCCCTCAGAACCGTGCTTACACCTCTCAATGTACACGGCTCGCCATTGCTGCTTGTCCCAAAATAACTCTTTAATCGTGAATACTGTGGTGACATTCTCTACATACTACGAGAGTTTTCCGTTTTTTTGCTATCATTGCGATTTCCCAAGGATGTTTACCTTTTAGGTCTTTCACCTTGTGAACATGATGAATTTCATAGTGTGTATTATCAGTAGCTCCACAAAGTTCACATGTTTTTGCTTGTAGCCTGTTTTCAAAAGAAGTTTTGGAGTATCTGTGCATTCTCTCGTTAACAGGCTTAATGTCTGACGGGTTTTCAGACTTTTTGCAGTCCGAATAGCTGGCGAAATAACAACGCATGGTTCCTGATTTAGTTTTATAGGGGATACCCCATTTGCCGTTGCCGTCCTTGTACTTTGAGACGATTTTTGATATACTGGTTCTGTGTTTTCCCGCCAAAGTTTTAAGACAGCTGTACTCCATAAGATAGGCAAAGTAGCTGAGTTTATAAAAATCCGCCGCTTTGCTGTAGTAATTACAGATTCCCCTTAATTCTGCGTTGTAGGTTGATACAATTTCCAGCTCCGTCATATGCAATAGGAAAGGTCTGCAAACTGCAAGCAGAGTTCCATCCGATTGCTGCTCCGCAATGCGCTTTCTAAACATAAACGAGTTGACTTTCTCAGCGAACGGAACAGACAATTCCACCATATTGCTTAACGAGCGTTTTTTGATGCCATTTTTGTCGCTTTTAACTTGATTATTGCGCCTGACTTTGACATCATATCCTAGGAACCGGGCTTTTTGACCGCTGTGCGTGGTAAGCGTTTTTTCCTCACTAAGCTCCATTTTTAACACAGAGCCTATAAAATCGGTTAGCTTACGCTTTATTTCCACACAATCCTCGTGGTTGCCATTCACACCAATCAGAAAATCATCTGCATAGCGAATATATTTGATTTTCTTATCAGTTTGTGATTTACTCGGCGTCTTGAGCATATGGGAATGGAGTTGCTTATACTCGTTAAGCAGATAGGCTCTGTCTTCTGGTTCTGCCTTGTTTATACGCTCTTTAAGCGTTTTCAATTGCCATTGCAGTTTGCTGTATTCAGGTGTATATACTCTCTCCGGAGGCGAGTCGTACTCGGATTTAACTTTCATTACAAATCTGTCAAGCTCGTGCAGGTAGATATTGGCTAACAATGGCGAAATAATTCCGCCCTGTGGTGTGCCACTGTGTGTCCTGTAATATTGCCAATCTTCCATATATCCCGCTTTCAAAAACTTATAAATCAGCTTAATTATCTTCGCGTCTTTTATCTTGTTATTTACTAACCCGACAAGAGTGCCGTGGTCAATATTATCAAAACATCCGCGAATGTCTCCTTCGATGAACCACCTGACTCCGTTGAATCCTTTTGTGATACCTTTTAGCGCGGTGTGGCAACTCTTATTCGGTCTGAATCCATGGGAACAGTCTAAGAAGATTGGCTCATAGACCGATTCGAGTATTATGCGCAATGCTTCTTGAACAAGTTTGTCGGTAAACGTGGGTATTCCAAGCGGGCGTTTTTTGTTGCTGTTGTTTTTCTTACCGATATACGTCCGTCTTACTGGTGTGGGACTATAGGTTTCGTTTGAGAGTGATTTGATTATATTTGCAATTTTCTCCTCACTAAACCCGTCCACTGTATCATTGTTTATACCTTTGGTCGCCGCTCCCTTGTTCGCATATAGGTGTTTGTACGCTGCAAAATACACATCGGGCCGGAGAAGATAGCGGTAAAGCCGTGTGAATACTTCTGCGTGGTTAGAGGTAGAGTTATTTCTGATTCTTGCTAAAACTTCCATTGTTGGCAGCGTCTCCGCCATGTGAGGTTTTCCTCCCTAATCAATTTCTGCTTTAGTACACAACAACTGTGTCCCTTCGCCATGTAAATGGGTATTATCCATCTCGGACTACTACGGACACTCCGTACCCATGCGGGATTTTCAAGTCCTTTGACTATAGCCGTTAGGCATTCCCGTTTAGGGTATCCCCAGTTAGCAATGTGTATAGGTAAGTGCGGATTGTCGGTTCTGCTTTCGTTTCGTTACCATAGGTTCTCCTACAGGTTGCGGGGAATAGCTTGATAACCGTTCATTCCAGTACAATAAATGAACTTTTCCCCACCAAAGGTTTCAGGCACTTTCCTTTGCCCCTTCACAACGGGTACTGGAAACTTACAATCAGTAAACCCAACTTAAACCTCATATCCGCTTAACATTGCGGTTCAGTCGCGCCCGATTGCCTTTAGGCGACTTACCGCTTTCCTGCCGTGCTGTGTTCCCGTATCGGCTTTCGCTTTTCGGTTAGGCAGGTTGTTTCCCGCGTTATCTTACGGGGTAATACCTTAATTTACTTTACACATCGCCCTATCTGGGCGCACGTACTGGCTGAACACGTCAATGGCCTTATTGGTTATGATCGTGCCGGTGAGGAGGAGGCGATAGGCCGCCCGCGCTCCAAGGCGGTGCATTGCCTTTGATACGGCGGTGTTGTGGGTCTTGATTTTGTGGCCCTCGTCTGCGATAATTAAGTCCGGGGCCCACGCGGATATTTCCGCCTCCAGCCGCCAAGCGGATTCATAGTTGACGACGGCC
>DOZQ01000240.1:0-1310 GCA_003517915.1 Oscillospiraceae bacterium
TGGGCGGTGTTGATGGTAATGCCGCGCTCTCTTTCCTCGGGCGCCTTGTCGATCATGTCATAATCGACAAACGCGGCCTCGCCTTTTATCGCGAGAACCTTTGTGATAGCGGCGGTCAGCGTGGTCTTGCCGTGGTCAACGTGACCTACGGTGCCGATGTTGACATGCGGTTTGGTTCTTTCAAAATGTGCCTTTCCCATGACTGATTTATCCTCCTTTATAAACAAAAAATAATAATTCCAATACTTAAATACTGCTAATTGCTATTCTATCAAGGCCGGAACAAAATATCAAGTAAATTTTAGCTATATCAGCTTTTCTTTCCGCTTTTACTTACAAGCTGTTCCGCGACAGATTTAGGAATTTCGGTGTAATGGCTGGGCTCCATGGAATACTGCCCGCGTCCCTGCGTTTTCGAGCGCAGGTCGGTGGCATATCCGAACATCTCGGAAAGCGGCACAAATGCGTTTATCTGCTGCGCGCCGCCGACTGTGTCCATACCTTGAATCAATCCGCGTCTGGAGTTGATATCACCGATTACATCGCCCATATATTCCTCAGGCACGGTGACGACCACCTTCATAATAGGCTCAAGCAACACCGGGTCAGCCTTTTTGCTGGCCTCTTTAAACGCGATTGAACCCGCGATTTTAAAGGCCATTTCCGAGGAGTCGACCTCGTGATAGGAGCCGTCAAACAGGGTGACTTTAACGTCCACAACGTTATAGCCCGCGAGCACGCCGGACAGCATGGCGCCCTGAATGCCCTGATCCACCGCCGGAATATATTCCTTAGGTATCGCTCCGCCGACTATGGAGTTTACAAATTCGTAGCCCTTGCCGGTCTCGTTCGGCTCGACTCTGATCTTGACATGGCCGTACTGGCCGCGTCCGCCCGACTGCCTGGCGTATTTATAGTCCATGACGGCCTCTTTGCGGATAGTCTCTTTATAAGCGACGTGCGGCTTGCCGACATTTGCCTCGACCCTGAATTCGCGCAGCATCCGGTCAACAATTATCTCAAGGTGAAGTTCACCCATACCCGCGATTATGGTCTGGCCGGTTTCCTCGTCGGTATAGCTTTTAAAGGTGGGGTCTTCTTCCGCGAGCTTTGACAGCGCGATGCTCATCTTTTCCTGGCCGGCCTTGGTTTTGGGCTCGATAGCCACACGGATAACCGGCTCGGGAAACTCCATAGACTCAAGAATAACGGCGCCTCGCTCGTCGCAAAGGGTATCGCCGGTGGTCGTGTGTTTAAGTCCCACCGCTGCCGCGATATCACCCGCATAGCATTCCTCAATGTCCTGCCGG
>DOZQ01000240.1:1323-12737 GCA_003517915.1 Oscillospiraceae bacterium
TTTAGTCGCGTTATAAACCGATGAACCCGCCTTGACCGTTCCTGAATAGACCCTGAAAAAGCACAGCTTGCCTACATAGGGATCTGTAGCGATTTTAAAGGCCAGCGCCGCAAACGGCTCGTCGTCAGAGGAGCGGCGCTCCACTTCCTCATCGGTCTTCGCGCTAACACCCTTTATAGAGGGCACATCGGTCGGCGCGGGCATAAAGTCAACGATTGCGTCAAGCAGCTTCTGCACGCCCTTGTTGCGGTAGGATGTTCCGCAGCACACCGGCACCATCTGGTTTGCCAAAGTAGCCTGACGTATGCAGTCCTTTATCTCCTGTAAAGACAGCGGCTCTCCGGCCAGATATTTCTCGAGCAGCGTGTCATTTTGTTCGGCGACCGCTTCCAAAAGCACCTCGTGATATTTGTTCGCGGTCTCCAGCATATCCCCGGGGATTTCTTCCTCGCGGATATCCTTGCCGATGTTGTCGTAATAGATATACGCCTTCATCTCAACCAGATCGATAACGCCTTTAAAGGTTTCCTCACTGCCTATGGGCAGTTGAATAGGCACGGCGTTGCATTTCAGGCGGTCTTTCATCATTTGAACAACATTGTAGAAATCCGCGCCCATAATATCCATCTTGTTGATATACGCCATACGGGGAACCTGATATTTGTCCGCCTGACGCCAAACCGTCTCGGACTGGGGTTCAACGCCGCCCTTTGCGCAAAACACGGTCACAGAACCGTCCAGCACGCGCAGGGAACGCTCCACCTCGACGGTGAAATCGACGTGACCCGGCGTATCTATGATATTGATACGATGGTCTTTCCAAAAACAAGTAGTAGCGGCGGAGGTGATTGTGATTCCTCTTTCCTGTTCCTGCTCCATCCAGTCCATTGTAGACGCGCCGTCATGGGTTTCACCCATTTTGTAATTGACGCCCGAATAAAACAAAATCCTTTCGGTCGTCGTGGTTTTACCCGCGTCTATATGAGCCATGATACCAATATTCCTTGTCATTTCTAACGGGACTTGCCTTGGCATGTTTTCCTCCTCACATTGACCGCCGCTTTAAAACAGCAACCAAAATACTGTTACCGCTTACCAGCGGTAGTGCGCGAACGCCTGGTTGGCCTGAGCCATCTTATGCGTATCTTCGCGCTTTTTGACCGCCGAGCCCACGCCGTTCACGGCGTCCATAAGCTCACCGGCCAGCCGCTCGCGCATGGTTCTTTCAGACCGCGCGCGGCAATAAGTTTTAATCCAGCGCAGCCCGAGAGTCTGCTTGCGGTCCGGGCGAACCTCAATGGGCACCTGATAGGTTGCACCGCCGACGCGGCGGGCCTTTACCTCAAGCTGGGGCATTACGTTTTCCATTGCCTGTTCAAAAACCTCAAGCGGTTCTTTTCCAGTTTTCTCACGTATGATGTCAAAAGCACCGTATACGATTTTTTGCGCGACACCGCGCTTGCCGTCATACATGATGTTGTTGATCAACCTTGTGACCAGTTTTGAATTATAAAGCGGATCAGGCAAAACGTCACGTTTTGCTATTGCGCCTCTTCTTGGCACTTCGCTTCCCTCCTTCACATAATGATATCATCGGTACTCGAGTGACAAAACCCCGTTGATGCCAATGCAGAAGCGTTTATATAGGATTACCATGTATCTATATAAAGCTGCCGCGTTGTGCATATTCGCATTCACAGCAGGAGTATTTGTCTCATTCAGCCGGCGAGCTTACGACTTGGGCCGTTTCGCGCCGTATTTTGACCTGGCCTGCATTCTCTTGGCCACACCTTGCGCATCCAGCGTACCGCGTATGATGTGGTAGCGAACGCCCGGCAGATCTTTAACACGGCCGCCGCGGATGAGAACAACGCTGTGCTCCTGCAAATTGTGACCGACGCCCGGGATATAGCTCGAAACCTCAATACCATTCGAAAGGCGGACTCTTGCGATTTTGCGAAGCGCCGAATTGGGCTTTTTGGGAGTCATGGTTTTAACCGCGGTGCAAACTCCGCGTTTTTGCGGTGAGCTTTGATCAGTCTGAATATTCTTTTTGGTATTCAGACCCTTGAGCAGCGCGGGCGCCTTGGCTTTCTTCTCGATTGTTTCTCTTCCCTTGCGAACAAGCTGATTAAAGGTCGGCATAAGACACCTCCTTCACTTTAAAATATTTATGACAAAGAGATAATCAATCTCCCGCATACATAAAACCGGAACAATGACACCTCATCATTGTCCCATACAGCTAATTATTATAGCATCAAATTATATTGTTTGTCAAGCCACACGCGGCGATTTTTCACGGCAAACACATGCTATACAATTTCTCCCATCATCGCGCTCTAGTCCAATGGATATCAGTTCGGATCTGTTTGGCCGGTACTCCGGCATAAACCGAATTCCCTTCAGAAAGGCTTTTTGATATGGTCGTTCCCGCTCCGGCAACACATCCGCCGGGAACAGTGACGCCCTTGAGACAAATCACACCCATGCCAAACCAAACATGATCCCCAATAATAATATCCCCCGAAGGATTGATGCGGTTTCCGTCTAAGTCATTGATCGCGTGCGAATCCCCGGTTCTTAAATGAACGTTTTTAGAAAACATGCAGTCTTCGCCGATTACAATTCTTGTGCCTTCGATGGCGGAAAAATCCGCGTTCCCGTGCACTGATGTATGAGCGCCCACACAAATTTCATTCCGGTCATCTTCAATATAGAAATCCGCGCCGGTAAAAGCGGATTTTTCACCGAGGCATATGGTATTGTCATTGCCCGCGATATAAACGCTGCAATTTGACAAAACACAAAAATCGCCTATTATCACTGTGTTGCCCTTTCCCTTAACAGTGATATTTGTGTTTTTCAGTCTAGCGGCTTTTAGCGAAATGTTATTGCCCTTTTTCACTTTTATACGGTTTTTGCCTATAAGGGGAATGCGGTTATATAAAGTGAAGAGAATTTTAAATTTCCCCGGATTCCCCATTATGCGTTTTTTTAGGCTCATAGTTGGTTTCCTCACGGGACATGCCGAAAAATAATACGGAAAGCTATCCCTTCATATATTCGACCACGTTTCCGAAGCTTTCCTCAAAATCTTCGTCCTCGGCCGAGAATATGACCTCGTCCTCATCATCGGTGAGGTTCATATCAAAATAATCGGAAATCACATCCGGCGAATCGCTGTAGCATTTCATCCCGGTGCCGGCCGGAACCAGCTTGCCGATGATCACGTTTTCCTTGAGCCCGAACAGCGGGTCAACCTTACCCTTGATGGCGGCGTCGGTCAAAACGCGGGTCGTTTCCTGGAAGGACGCGGCCGAAAGGAAGGACTCGGTCGCCAAAGACGCCTTGGTGATGCCCAGCAGTGTCGGCTGATAGGTCGCGTGCTGCAACTCCTCCTCACTGTTTTTCATGCGTTCCTCAAGCTCGCGATTCTCATGGTAATAGTCGATTTTTTCTACCAGCGCGCCCGGCAGCAGATTAGTACTGCCAGGGTCTTCTATCTTGACTTTTTTCATCATCTGCCTAACGATGACCTCAATATGCTTGTCGTTGATGTCAACGCCCTGCAAACGGTAAACGCTCTGTACCTGAGCTATGATATAATCCTGTACCGCCTCGGTGCCCTTGACCGCCAAAATATCATGCGGATTGACCGCGCCCTCGGTGAGCGTATCTCCCTTTGAGACCCGATCGCCCTCCTGCACGCTTATACGGTAGCCATAGGGAATGGTATATCTGCGCTCGTCCGCGCCCTCATCGGCCGTGACGACAATCTCGCGGTTTTTCTTGACCTCCTGAAAGCTCACAACGCCGTCGATTTCGCTGATGAAAGCCGAGCGCTTGGGCTTGCGCGCCTCAAAGAGCTCCTCTACACGCGGCAGACCTTGGGTGATATCCTCCGCGTTCGCAATGCCGCCGGTGTGGAAGGTACGCATGGTAAGCTGGGTGCCCGGCTCGCCTATCGACTGCGCCGCTATTATGCCCACCGCTTCTCCGACCGTAACGGGATCGCCGCTGGCGAGGTTCGCGCCGTAGCATTTTTTGCACACGCCGTGACGCGCGCGGCAGTTGAGTATCGAGCGGATCTTGATCTTTTTAACGCCCGCTTTAACAATGCGGGTCGCGTCCTTGTCGGTCATCATCCGCTCGTTGTCCATAAGCAGTTCCCCGGTTTCAGGATGATGAAGCGGCTCGATAAGATACCGACCGATAAGACGGTCGCCGAGCGGCTCGATCATCTGCTTGCCTTCCATGATGTCGTAGACCTCAATCCCCTCGGTGGAGCCGCAGTCGTCCTCGCGGACAATGACGTCCTGCGAAACGTCCACCAGCCGGCGGGTCAGATAACCCGAGTCGGCGGTTCTCAGCGCGGTATCGGCAAGCCCCTTCCGAGCGCCTCGAGAAGAAATGAAGTATTCGAGTACGTTAAGCCCCTCGCGGTAATTGGCTCTTATGGGAATTTCGATAGTTCGCCCGGAGGTGTTCGCGATAAGTCCGCGCATACCAGCGAGCTGGCGTATCTGGCTCATCGAGCCGCGGGCGCCGGAATCCGCCATCATGAAGATGGGGTTGAATTCGTCCAGATTCCCCTTGAGCGCCTCGGAAACGTCGGTTGTGGTCTTATCCCATGTTTCGATAACCAGACGGTAGCGCTCGTC
Organism: Oscillospiraceae bacterium; assembly: GCA_003517915.1. GTDB lineage: Bacteria > Bacillota > Clostridia > Oscillospirales > Acutalibacteraceae > UBA8129. Next base: position 5,988 of record DOZQ01000240.1, read on the forward strand.
GTTGCTGATGAGACCCCTGCGGTAATCACGGGTGATGAGGTCTATGCGTTTTTCCGACTCGTCGATAAGCTCGGCCTTTTTAGGCGGGATAACCGCGTCGGAAATCGCTATGGTGATAGAGCCCTTTGTGGAATATTTAAAGCCGGTGGCCTTTATTTTATCCAGTACCTCAGATGTGCGCGAGGTACCGTGGGTTTTGATACAGCGGTCTATGATATCCCCAAGCTGCTTTTTGCCTATCTTGTTCGGCACCCGGTTTTCGCCCTTGCCCCTGTACATTGGGATCTCGTAATCCAGCTCGTGCCCAGACTCTGTTCCGTCAACATAGCCCAGTCCCTTGGGAATGGATTCGTTGAACAGGATAAACCCGACTGTCGTGTCAACCATACGGGATATCTGCTTGCCCTCCGCCCTGCCGGTTCTGCGAACTTGAATAGGGGCGTGCAGCCCTATCGCTCCCGACTCATAGGCCATAATCGCCTCTTCTTCATTTCGGAACTTCTTGCCTGTACCCGGCTCGTCTTCTTTGACCAGCGTCAGGTAATAAGAACCCAGCACCATATCCTGCGTGGGAACGGTGACCGGCTTGCCGTCGGACGGCTTTAACAGATTGTTCGCGGCCAGCATGAGTATGCGTGCCTCGGCCTGCGCTTCGGCGGACAGCGGCACGTGCACCGCCATCTGATCGCCGTCAAAGTCGGCATTGTAAGCGGTACATACCAAAGGATGCAGCTTGAGGGCACGGCCCTCGACAAGCACCGGCTCAAACGCCTGAATCCCCAGCCTGTGCAGAGTCGGCGCGCGGTTTAAAAGCACCGGATGATTCTTTATGACAGTCTCAAGCGCGTCAAACACCTCGTTGCGCGCGCGTTCGACCATTTTTCTCGCTGATTTTATATTGCCGGCAATGCCGGTCTCCACAAGCCGTTTCATAACAAACGGCTTAAACAGCTCAAGCGCCATTTCCTTGGGCAGGCCGCACTGATAAATTTTAAGATCCGGCCCCACCACGATAACCGAACGACCGGAATAGTCGACGCGCTTACCCAAAAGGTTTTGCCTGAAGCGCCCCTGCTTGCCCTTTAGCATATCCGAAAGCGATTTCAGCGCACGGTTATTAGGCCCCGTCACGGCTCGGCCGCGTCTGCCGTTGTCTATAAGCGCGTCCACCGCTTCTTGCAGCATGCGCTTTTCGTTGCGCACTATTATATCCGGAGCGCCCAGTTCCAAAAGCCTTTTGAGACGGTTGTTGCGGTTTATCACACGGCGGTAAAGGTCGTTTAAGTCGGAAGTAGCGAAGCGCCCGCCGTCAAGCTGCACCATAGGACGGATATCCGGCGGAATCACGGGGATTACGTCCATAATCATCCATTCGGGGCGATTGCCGGACAGCCGGAAAGCCTCGACCACCTCAAGTCTTTTGAGCAGCCTGACGCGTTTTTGTCCCGATGCCGACTCCAGCTCGTCTTTAAGATTTTTGCTCAGCTTTATAAGATCGATTTCGCGAAGCAGTTCCTTAATGGCCTCCGCACCCATGCCGGCCTTGAAGTCTTCTTCATATTTTTCGCGCATGTCACGATACTGGCGCTCGTTGAGAAGCTGCTTTTTAACAAGCGGCGTGTCACCTGGGTCGGTTACGATATACTGCGAGAAATACAGCACTTGCTCGAGCAGCCTTGGCGATACGTCCAGCATAAGCCCCATGCGGGACGGAATGGTTTTATAATACCAGATGTGGGATACCGGCGCCGCGAGCTCAATGCTGCCCATGCGTTCGCGCCGCACCTTGGCTCTAGTCACCTCAACGCCGCAGCGATCGCATATCTTGCCTTTATATCGAATTCGTTTATATTTACCGCAGTGGCATTCCCAGTCCTTCTGGGGTCCGAAAATCCTTTCGCAAAAAAGGCCGTCCCGCTCGGGTTTCAAGGTGCGGTAGTTTATGGTTTCGGGCTTTTTTACTTCCCCGTGAGACCATTCGCGTATCTGCTCAGGCGATGCCAAACCGATGCGTATGGATTCAAATTCAATGTGCTCCAATTATCAGCCCTTCTTCCTGTATTCTATATAGTTTCCTGATCTTCATCCTGAGCATGGCCATCGCCGTCATCATCGAGTTCCTCGTCATCCTGCCCGTCCTCGTCTTCCGAGAAGATTTCCTCATCCTCGAAAATAGCCTCGCCGTCGACGTTTTCCAGCCCGAAGCCGGTCAGGTCATCCGCAACGCTCTTCTCCTGAAGAGTCTCCTCCGGCGCGTGCAGGCCGATGTCATCGTCGTCAAAGGTCTGCTTGAGATCAATTTCCCTGTCATCCCTGTCCAGCACCTTGACATCAAGCGAAAGCGACTGCAGTTCTTTGATAAGCACCTTAAAGGATTCCGGCACCCCCGGCTGCGGCACATTCTGCCCCTTGACAATCGCCTCGTAGGTTTTCACACGCCCGACAATATCGTCGGATTTAACCGTGAGAATTTCCTGCAGGGTGTAGGCGGCGCCGTAAGCCTCGAGCGCCCAGACCTCCATCTCTCCGAAGCGCTGGCCGCCGAACTGCNNGCCTTGCCGCCCAGCGGCTGCTGGGTAACCAGCGAATAAGGTCCGGTGGAGCGGGCGTGGATCTTGTCGTCGACAAGGTGATGGAGCTTAAGAAAATACATATATCCCACCGTGACGCGGTTGTCAAACCGCTCGCCGGTGCGTCCGTCATACAAAACCGTTTTGCCGTCCTCGCTCAGGCCCGCGTCCTTCAGGCATGCGCGGATATCCGACTCGTGCGCCCCGTCAAAGACCGGCGTGCAGATTTTCCAGCCGAGCGCCTTCGCGGCATAGCCCAAATGCACCTCAAGCACTTGCCCGATATTCATTCGGGAGGGCACGCCCAGCGGATTAAGGACTATATCCAGTGGTCTTCCGTCCGGCAAAAACGGCATATCCTCCACCGGAAGAATGCGGGAAACAACGCCCTTATTGCCGTGACGGCCCGCCATTTTATCTCCGACCGATATCTTGCGCTTTTGGGCGATATAACAGCGAACCACCATATTCACGCCTGGATTAAGCTCGGAGGAATTTTCTCTCGTAAACACTTTGACGTCGACAATAGTGCCGTATTCGCCGTGAGGCACCCTCAGCGACGTGTCGCGGACCTCGCGAGCCTTCTCACCGAAAATAGCCCTTAACAGCCTTTCCTCGGCGGTAAGCTCGGTTTCACCCTTGGGGGTGACCTTGCCTACGAGAATGTCCCCCGCGCGAACCTCCGCGCCCACCCGGATTATGCCGCGCTCGTTTAAATCCTTGAGCGCGTCCTCACCGACGTTCGGAATATCCCTTGTTATCTCTTCGGGGCCAAGCTTTGTGTCCCTTGCCTCAAGCTCATATTCCTCAATATGAACCGAGGTAAACACATCGTCCCTTACTACCTTTTCGTTTATGAGAATGGCATCCTCGTAATTGTAGCCCTCCCATGTCATAAATCCGATGAGCACGTTTTTCCCTAGGCTGATTTCACCGTTGTCTGTGGCCGGGCCATCCGCGATTACTTCATTTTGCTCCACCCGCTGCCCAAGAGACACCACCGGGCGCTGATTGATACAGGTGCCCTGATTTGAGCGCAGGAACTTGATAAGCCTGTAGCGGTCTACGATGCCGGAATCGGCGGTAACCTCAATTACCTGCGCGGTAGCCTTGGTGACCATGCCGGCGTTTTTGGCAATCACGACGACTCCGGAATCCACCGCGGCTTTATATTCCATGCCGGTGCCGACAATCGGCGACTCGGTCTTCAAAAGCGGCACGGCCTGACGCTGCATGTTCGAGCCCATAAGCGCGCGGTTCGCGTCATCGTTTTCGAGAAACGGGATCATCGCGGTCGCGACCGAGACGACCATTTTGGGCGATACGTCCATATAATCGGCCGAGCTGCTCTCGACCTCCAAAAATTCATCCCTGAATCTGGCATTGACCTTTTTGCGGGCAAAGCGGCCCTCAGCATCGAGCGGCTCGTTGGCCTGTGCCACGACATATTCGTCCTCGACGTCGGCGGTCATATAAACCACCTCGTCCAATACAAAGCCTGTACTTTTATCCACCTTGCGGAAGGGAGCCTCTATAAAGCCGTATTCATTGATGCGCGCATATGTCGCCAAATAGGAGATAAGTCCTATATTAGGGCCTTCAGGCGTTTCTATTGGGCACATGCGGCCGTAATGGCTGTAGTGCACGTCACGAACCTCAAAGCCTGCCCGGTCTCTTGAAAGACCGCCGGGGCCGAGCGCCGACAAACGGCGTTTATGGGTAAGCTCCGCGAGCGGATTGGTCTGATCCATAAACTGCGACAGCGGCGAGGAACCGAAAAATTCCTTTATAGCCGCCACCACTGGCCGGATATTGATAAGGGTCTGCGGTGTTATGACATCCATATCCTGCGCCTGAAGAGTCATTTTTTCACGGATTACACGCTCCATGCGTGAAAAACCGATGCGGAACTGGTTTTGCAGCAGCTCACCCACCGAACGAATACGGCGGTTGCCCAGATGGTCGATATCGTCGGTAACACCGATACCGTGCGGCAGCCCGATCAAATAACTGACGGTCGCGAAAATATCGTCAAGCGTAATGTGCTTGGGAATAAGCTCATCCTTGCGTTCTTTAAGCGCGCTCAGAATATCCTGCTCACTGTCATAAGCGTCCAGGATTTCAAGCAAAACGGCAAACGAAACCTTCTCATTAACACCGGTACCTGAAATGTCAAAATCAATAAAATTCTGTATATCCACCATGCCGTTGGTGAGCACCTTAACCTCGGTTTCATTGCCCTCGGCATCGGTCACATGCAAAAATACCTCCCGCACACCCTTGGCTTCCAGCTCCGCCGCGCGTTCTCGGGATAAAAGCTCGCCCGCCTCGGCCAGTACCTCGCCGGTCAGCGGGTCGGCCACCGGACGCGAAAGGGTTTTCCCGGCAACTCTGGGCGCCAAAGAGAGTTTTTTATTATATTTATAGCGTCCCACTCTGGACAAATCATATCGGCGGGCGTCAAAAAACAAACTGTCGATATGTCCCCTAGCTCCGTCCACAGTAAACGGCTCGCCGGGACGAAGCTTTTTATACACTTCCAAAAGGGCATCCTCAACGTTGGCGGAAATATCCTTGTCCAGCGTAGCCGAAAGCCGTTCGTCCTCACCGAACAATTCGGTGATCTGCTCGTTGGTTCCCGCGCCCAGCGCTCTGGTAAACGCGGACAGCGGCAGCTTGCGGTTTTTATCAATGCGCACATATAAAATGTCGTTTTGATCGGTTTCATATTCCAGCCATGCTCCGCGGTTAGGTATGACCGTCGCGCTGTACAGCTTTTTGCCGGTCTTGTCCACTTCCATATCGTAATAAACGCCCGGAGAACGCACAAGCTGCGAGACAATAACACGCTCCGCACCGTTTATAACAAATGTGCCGGAATCTGTCATCAGGGGGAAATCCCCCATAAACACTTCGCTCTCTTTTATTTCGCCCGTTTCTTTGTTGAGCAGCTGCGCACGTACCCGGAGCGGCGCCGCATAGGTAGTATCTCGTTCCTTGCATTCTTCCACCGAATATTTCGGAGTATCCTCCAAGCGGTAATCCAAAAAATCCAAAACAAGATTTTTGGTGTAGTCGGTAATGGAAGAAACATCGCGGAACACCTCTTTTAAGCCTTCCTCAAGAAACCAACGATATGAATTTTTCTGCACCTCGATAAGATTGGGCATTTCAAGAACCTCATTGATTTTTGAAAAACTCATGCGCTTGTTGTTTCCCAGCCGGACAGGTTTAACCTTCACCATAGGCATTTATCACTCCTTAATCTATACGTACCGGTTCTATTCTCAAAGCGGGCAACTGGTTACCATTATTTATCAGTTTATCTATCCCTAGTTTAGGGAACAGTATAAACAAAACAGACGGTTTTTAAATTCATTTAAAAACCGTTATAAAAAACGCAAAAACAGTTGCAGGTACATCCTCTTTCTGCTATAATTCTACATATATTGATATGCGGCGCACGGGTTCTTCTTAGATTATGAGCTGAACCCCCCCATTATTATGCAGTATTTAATATTACTATAGAATAATTAATAAGTCAAGTAATTGTTTGAAAATTATCTTGGTTTGTTGGTTATTTATTTTTTTGCATAGCAAAAAGATTGACAACTCACGCGATTATATGCTAAAATATCATGCAGTGTTTTGGAGAGGTACCGAAGCGGTCATAACGGGGCGGTCTTGAAAACCGTTAGAGCTTTGCGGCTCACAAGGGTTCGAATCCCTTCCTCTCCGCCATCAGCTCACACTATGTATGTCATAAGATATACGCGTAAAAATAAATATTACTGTTAAGCTTTACCGATGGAGGAGTACTCAAGTTGGTGACGAGGCGCCCCTGCTAAGGGCGTAGGTCGGGTAACCGGCGCGGGAGTTCGAGTCTCCCCTCCTCCGCCAATGCACTGAAAAACCGCTTATTTAAGCGGTTTATCTTTTTGCATACACGATTTTTACACGATTTTGCTTGAGAAAATAAAAAAGGCCCGGGGGAAAAATAAATTCCCCCGAGCCTTTCGTCTATAGTAATTATTCTGCTTTGCCGCCGCCCTTATCCTTTATCTGAGCTAATACATTCTTTATCTTGTCCGGCACGGGTACGCCCAGCTTGGCGGCGTTGAACGCCTGTTTTGGTATCCACAATAACCTGCGTTCCATCCCAGCATGATGATCAGCATAT
>DOZQ01000248.1:0-7251 GCA_003517915.1 Oscillospiraceae bacterium
CGAAATAATCGGCAAGGCTTTGGATATTATGATCGTCAGGGAACTGACCGGCGGTATTTACTTTGGTGACCGGGGACGGCGCACGGTGAACGGCGCGCCCGCCGCATATGACACCGAGCAGTACACCGTGCCGGAAGTTAAGCGCATAGCCGAAACCGCCTTTAATGTCGCCGCCTCAAGGGGCGGGAGGGTAACCTCGGTGGACAAGGCCAACGTGCTCGAATCCTCAAGGCTCTGGCGGGAAACCGTAATAGAGGCCGCCGGGGCATATCCCGGCATAGAACTAAATCACATGTATGTGGACAACGCCGCGATGCAGCTGGTGCGCAATCCGTCACAATTTGACGTGATAGTCACCTCCAACATTTTCGGTGATATCTTATCGGACGAGGCCTCGATGATATCGGGTTCTATCGGGATGCTGGCGTCGGCGAGCCTAGCCGAGGGCAGTTTCGGACTGTATGAGCCGATTCACGGCTCGGCGCCGGATATAGCCGGCAAGGGTATAGCCAACCCCCTGGCCGCCGTCCTTTCGGCGGCAATGATGCTGCGCTATTCGTTTGGATTGCCCGAGGCGGCGGACGCCGTTGAAGCCGCTGTGGAAAAGACGGTTGAAACCCACCGCACCCCGGACATAATGGCGGACGGAATGACACAGGTGTCGACCCGCGAGATGGGTGATCTGGTAGCGGCGGCAATATAATTCCTAAAAAACAAACAATACCGTGAGGAGGTGCCGTATGCCGGGCACGGAATATTTTAAGAAGAGCGCCAAGCACACCTTAAAGCCGCGCTGGGGCGGTGCCATTACGGTTGTCACGGTCGGCTTTTGCGTGACGATACTGCTGATGATGGCCGAACAGTTGACCGATATGCTTTTGGGCTTCACACTAACGGAGCAGACTTTAATCGAAAGCGGCAATCTTCGGGCTTTTTACATGGAAATGTTCGGGCAGCCTTTAAAGGCGGCTTTGTATTTCGGGGTTTCGGCCTTGTTTTTGTTGCTGGGCATAATAGTACGGGCGCCGATAAGCTTAGGAATAAAGCGTTACTTTTGGGGCGTAACCGCCGGGGGTCCGGAAACCGCCGGCACGGCGTTCGATTTTTTCGCTTCGTTTAAAATGTATTTCCGCGCGGTGCGCATGGAGCTTTACATCTTCGCGCGAATACTGCTGAGAGCGATAATATTGCTCATCCCCGGCACCGCGCTTATCTGGCTGAGCGCCTATGCTGGCGATTATCAGGTTCTGGCGCTGCTCTTTGGATATCTGGCGTATATAGGCGCGGCGGCGGTCATGATCCCGGAGGCTTTGAAATATTACATGGCCGGCTATATTCTGGCTAACGACGACGAAATTTCGCCGAGCGGAGCCATCAAAAAATCGATTAAGATGACCAAGGGTACAAAAGGCAGCTATTTTATATTGATGCTCAGCTTTATAGGATGGTGGCTGCTGTGTATCTTCATCCTGCCCATGATGTATGTCATGCCCTATACCGGGGCGGCCAACGCGCATTACGCGCATTATGTGATGCGGGAGTACGCGAAAAAAAACGCGGCGGAAAACGGCCGCACACAAATTATAGTCTATTAGAACAGTTTGATTTATATAAAGAGGAAAAGATATCAAAAATCTTTTCCTCTTTATTTTAAGTTTATTTACAATTTTTTAGGGGATTATGTTAGAATAATAGAGCATCGGAACCATTATCTGCGCTTATGCATACCATAAAAATATATTATTTGGGACTTGCATTTTAGCTTTAACTGTGTTACTATGTGTAATACAGTCAGGATGATTGTTTTGAGTACGAACATAGTCGGCGATGATTATATTTTGAGGGTATGATAATGAAAATAAAAGAATTTCTTCTCAAATACAAGCACGCGGCTTATTTAATCTATTACCCGATCGTGGTTTTATGGTTTAAGAGCCTTGAGATGAGAAACGTAAGCGTGACCAACTGGATATGGGCTCCAATCGACTATAAGATACCCTTTGTGGCGGTGTTTGTGGTTCCCTACATGCTTTGGTTTGCTTTTATGGCAGTATCTATCGCATTTTTGGGCTTTCGTGACAAGCCGGAATATTTTAAGCTTCTCACCTCCATTTACATCGGGATGACTATCTGCTGCATAATTTACTTTTTATATCCGCACGGTCAGCCGCTGCGTGAGCCGCTCACAGGCAACGAAAAAAGCGTTTTTGACTGGCTGGTCGCTAATGTGATCTACGCGAACGACACGCCGACCAACTGCGCACCGAGCATACATGTGGCCAATTCAATATTCACCACCATTGCGTTGCAGCGTTCAAAGGCAATAAAGAAATACAAGCTTCTTTTAATAGGCGCTCACCTGCTCAACCTGCTTATCATTGCGTCGACAATGTTTATAAAGCAGCATTCGGTAATAGACGCGATTTTGGGAGTGGCTCTCGCCGCAGTTGTTTATCTGTTGGTTTATGCCATCGATTGGCGCGGCCAGTATGAAAGCTTTTTAGAGCGCAGGGCAAAAAGGAAATCCATGCAGACAGCATAAAAGCATAATATAATCCCCCGAAGGTCAAAAGACCGGCGGGGGATTCTTGTTATATGCCTATTCTCACCTCTTGGCTGAAAAGAAATACCTCTTGCGGAATAAAGCTTCTAGACGCACAGGTACTGTGATATACTGTTAAAGACGACAGCGGATGAAGACAGGATAAACAAGGCGGCAAGTAACAGCCGGAAGGAATTGACCGGATGAAAGTACGCATTGAAATTATAGAAGACGCCGAAAACGAAGAAATCGTTATAAGGTGCGCGGGGATAAACGAGCGGATACAGCTTATCGAACGCACCGTCGCCGGGCTTTTGTCAAAAACACCGGCGCTGACGCTCTATAAAGACGGTGAGGAATTTTATCTTTCGCCTAAGAAAATCCTGTTTTTTGAAACGCAGAATGAAACCGTCTGCGCCCATACAGCGGACGACGCGTATAAAACCAAGCAGAGACTGTATGAGCTTGAAAACATTCTGCCCAGAGAATTTATCCGCATTTCAAAATCCGCCATTATCAATGTCCGCCATATCATGTCAATCAGCCGCAATCTGAGCGCGTCAAGTCTTATCAAGTTTCACGGCAGCCATAAGCAGGTTTATGTTTCACGGAGTTATTTTAAGGCAATGAGACAAAGGCTGGATGAAATCCGCGCCGGCTCCGCAATAAGATAACTCCGAATTACCGATAATACGAGGAGGAAAAAGTCATGAGAAAAACCGTTAAAAATGTTCTTTGGGGGCTGTTTTTTATCGCCGCCGCCGCGCTGGTAGTCTTTCAGCAGCTGGGCTATTTGGAAGGAATCGGGATAATAAGCCTGCTGATAACTATCTTATTGATTCCGATATTGATCAAGAGTCTTGTGCATGTGAATTTTTTCGGCATATTCTTTACGGCCGCACTGCTTTTAATTGTTTATATGCGGCCGCTTAACCTGACCATGCTCACTCCCTGGCCGATATTAGCCGCGGCGTTACTGCTAAGCATAGGGTTTTCGATTATATTCAAAAAGGCGCAGCTGTTCGGCATGTTCGGCATCAAGGGCCACGGCGATTTTTCCGAAAAAGTCGACTATTATGAGGAAAGTGATTTGAACTTTTCAGAAGCCTTTGGAGCCTCGAGCAAATATCTCGACGGCAAAACCCTGCGCAGGGCCCATATCAAAACCAGCTTTGGGGGCATGAAGATATATTTCAACAGCGCGGAGCTTAATCCCGAGGGAGCGGCAATAAAATTTGAGTGCTCATTTTCAGGCATTGAGATTTATGTCCCCAATCAGTGGAAGGTGCTGAACAATATACAGACCGCGCTGGGCGGTGTGGATGAGAAAAACCGCAGCCATATAAGCGCGGATTCTCCTGTGCTAACACTTGAGGGAACCCTAGTCTTCGGCGGTATTGAAATCATTTATGTTTGAGTAAGCACTGATCTAATCGATGGCGGCGCAGCCTCAATTAATCAGCACTTATTTAAGGGTCAAATATTATTTGATACACTCTTATTTATTGTCGTAACTAAAATCATAATATCATAATACCAAAACCCGGATCTCTCCGTTCCCGCAAAAATCCGTTGACAACAGAGCGCTGACAGCACTGCTCACGACAAAAACCGCCTGTAATACTTTCCGGGGATGATATAATCATCCCCGGAAAGCTTTTCAATATCTTGTTTTAAAGTTGAGCTACTATAGTCCGCTCACACCGTTTTCGCGTTTTTTTCCACACTGCCCTCATAAAAGCTCTTAGCGACCTTTGAACCGTCAAATCCCCTGCTTTTAGCTATCAGGCTGACCGTGAAGCAAAGCAGCATGGATAAGAGCATTGCACCCACCGCAAACTGCGGTCCATAGGACGCGAGCTTTTGCAGCGTTCCTGAAGAGTCGGAAACAAACGGCAGCAAGGTGAGTATCTTGGACACCGCCGGAATAAGCGCGAGAAAGAATCCGCCTAAAATCCCGGCCCACGCGCCTATCTTATTTACTCCCTTCCAGTAAAGGGCAATGACATACGGCGCTAGGAACGAACCGGATATGATCCCCCATGAATAGGACATCATATCCAAAATAGGAGTGTTGCTGTTGGCGATGAAATAGGACGCTATGACAAAGAAAATGCAAAGCACCTTTGTAAGCACCGTCGAGCCTTTTGAGGTGAGCTCCTTTCGCGTCCGGCCCTTTACCAGATCCATAGTCGCGGTCGAGCAGGCCGTCAGCGTAATGGAGGAAAGGGTGGAAACCGACGCCGAAACCAGCAGCACCAACACTATGCCAAGCAGCAAAACCGGCAAAGCGGACATATTAAGCATATGGGGTACGACATAGTCCACACCGCCATCGGGCAGCTCTTTTCCAAAGAAAAGATGCGAAAAGCTGCCGATAAGATATCCGCCGCCGGCGACCAGCAAAGCGAAAATAACCGAAATCACCGTGCCGCGCTTTGCCTCGTTATCGTCCTTGATACCGTAGTATTTATGTATCATCTGAGGCAAGCCCCATGTACCGAACGAGGTCATGAGGATGGTTGCCAAAAGCGCTACCGTGTCGCCGCCGCTGAGCGGCGCCATCCCGTTTTCTCGCATGAAATCCCACATGCCGGAAAACCCGCCGCCGTCGGCGACCGCCGGGGAACGCAGCAAAAACACAATGAGCAGCGCCACGCCGAAGAACATGATTATCCCCTGAATGAAATCGGCCTTCAGTGTAGCCAGATATCCGCCCAGAACAAGCAGCAGCGCCGCAATCACCGCAATGACTATCATACAAACCGCGGGATCGACGTTTAAAAGCACCGAACACACGCTGGTCAGGCCCTTATAGACCGACGCGGAATAAGGAATCAAAAATATAAGTATAACTACCGCCGAAAAGGTTTTCATCCTGCCGCTGCCGTAACGTGCCATAAAAAACTGCGGCATGGATTTGAGGTGATGCCGGTGAGAAACATCGCGGGTGCGACGGGCAAGAACCTTCCAGGCCAGCCAGGTGCCGAACACCGCATTGCCGATGCCTATAAGAATAGCCCACAGCCCGAACCGCCAGCCCGACGTGCCCGAATAACCTATGAACATAACGGCGGAAAAATAGGCCGTACCATAGCTGAGCGCCGAAATCCACGCGCCGGCGCTGCGGCCGCCCACCGTGAAACCCGCCATGCTTTTGCTGCTTTTTGAGCTGATGAGCCCGGCGACCAGCATCAAAACCACATACAGCGCGATAACAATTACCATGATCCATTCTTTTGGCATTTCTGTCACCCTCTAGTTATAGTCAAACCACTTAAAATAAGACACGTCTTTTTGTTCTATTTCAAATGGTCTGATTATAGAATTTGCGCTTTAACGGTTTAAAGCTTTTAGGCGATAAAGCGCAAATATATTATCTCTCTTTCGACCGAAAATGTCAAGCCCTAAATATATGATTTTTTCTGCAAAGTACGCTTGACAAATTACGCAAAGCTTGCTATACTAATAATGCAAAGCAAACTATGCATAAGGGTGATGTGATGAAAACCAAAATAGCTCATCTGCGCAAACAAAATAAGCTTTCACAAGAAGAGCTGGCCTTCGCCGTCGGCGTTACCAGACAGACCATCACCTCAATTGAGGTAGGCAAATATACCGCGTCGCTTGTGCTGGCTTATAAAATCGCGAAATATTTCGGCAAGTCTATCGAAGAGGTTTTTGATTTTTCAGATCTGGAGGGTTTTTAAATGGAAGAGTTAAAGAAAAGGCTGCGAAACCGGCAGATTGTGCTTATAAGCGGGCTTGTCGCGGCATGCGGCGCGCTGCTGCTCAGCCGCATTTTTTTGAGGGACATATCCGACACCGACCGGCTGCCGGATTTTCTCAGGGGGTTTATAAGCGGCTTTCAGACCGGAATTGTTTTGGCGCTTTTCGGCTTTATGCTCTTTTTTCTTATCCGTAACAGCATGGCGATGCGAAATCCCGACAGGCTTAAAAAGCTGTATATCGCCGAAACCGACGAACGCGGGTTATTTATAAAGCAAAAAGCCGGGTCGGTCGGTATGGATATAATTATGTACGGCCTGGCGGTCGCCGCCGCAGTCTCGGGGAATTTAAACGGCACGGTATTTTTTTCGCTCTTCGGCGCGTGCCTGTTTGTAACTCTTATCCGCGCTATTTTAGGAATTTATTACAGCGAAAAATATTAAGGAGCTAGTCATCATGAGAAAATTTAAACCGAATCCGCCGCTTGGCATAGGTCTGATTATTTCTGCGGTTATACAAGTCACCTGTCACCTGACAGATATACCTACTCCTTTGTATATGGTTCTTATGGCGGCGGCGCTCATTCCATTGCTGGTTGGTATTATCATGTTTGCCCGTTCACCGGAGATGAAAAACAGTAAAATAAGAAAATTTAAGCTTCGCCTTATAGGCAGATCACCACGAGAATAAACCTTTCCCCGCCGCTTAAGCGGCGGGGAATCAGGCTTTACGGAGCACCCCAGAGCGGCGGGGAAATAGACCCGTAATTCTCTGCCGAACTTTATTCGTGCATACGCGAAGCAAACGCCCCGGCGCAGCCGGTTCGAAAAATTTTTCATAATTCTTTATAAAGTACGTTATTTCCACTAGTTTTTATTACGGTGTTTTGATATAATAATTCTTAGACTTTAATAAGGATATGAAAAATAGGAGGTTAAAACAGTGAGTCATAAGTATGTTTATCTGTTTTCCGAAGGCAA
>DOZQ01000248.1:7294-8287 GCA_003517915.1 Oscillospiraceae bacterium
GTTCCGCAGGGCTTTACCGTGTCGACCGAGGCCTGCACCCGTTATTATGATGACGGCAAAAAAATCGCCCCTGAAATCGAAGAGGAAATCTATGCGAACCTCGCTAAAATGGAGGAAATCGCGGGCAAAAAATTCGGCGACGCGGGTAATCCGCTGCTCGTCTCGGTGCGTTCGGGCGCCAGAGCTTCAATGCCCGGCATGATGGACACCATTCTCAATTTGGGACTCAACGACGAGGTGGTCGTCGGTCTCGCAAACTTAACGGGGAATCCGCGCTTTGCCTATGACTCTTACCGCCGCTTTATCCAGATGTTCTCGGATGTGGTCATGGAGGTGCCGAAATCCAACTTTGAAAAAATCATCGACGAAATGAAGGAAGCCAAGGGCATTGAGCTGGACACCGACTTCGACGCCGACGACATGAAAGAAATGGTAACCCGCTTCAAAGCTTATTATAAAGAGCAGAAGGGCGGGGAATTCCCGAGCGAGCCGCGCGAGCAGATGATGGAATCCATCAAAGCGGTTTTCCGCTCCTGGGACAATCCCCGCGCCAACGTTTACCGCCGCATGAACGATATTCCCTATAGCTGGGGAACCGCCGTCAACGTGCAGATGATGGTATTCGGAAATTCGGGCGAAAATTCCGGCACCGGCGTCGCGTTCAGCCGCGATCCCGCTACCGGCGCGAAAAAGCTGTTCGGCGAGTTCCTTATGAACGCGCAGGGCGAGGATGTTGTCGCGGGTATCCGCACCCCCTTCATCATCGATCATCTAAAGGATATTATGCCTGAGGTGTACGACCAGTTCGCGGCTACCTCCGAAAGGCTTGAAAAGCACTACAGAGATATGCAGGACATGGAGTTCACCATTGAAAACGGCAAGCTCTATATGCTTCAGACCCGCAACGGCAAGCGCACCGCCGCCGCCGCTTTGCAAGTCGCGGTCGATCTCGTGAGCGAGGGTATGATTACCGAGGAAGAAGCGGTTATGCGT
>DOZQ01000019.1:0-1605 GCA_003517915.1 Oscillospiraceae bacterium
TCATTCTTCTCGATTTTATCACCCCCACATTATTGGGTGAGGAGTACAGATCATTAAGCTCCTCATTATGTAATTTTCTGCACTCTCCTGTTACACCGTCCCTCTTGGGCCCAAATATTCTCAACATCCTGCTCTCAAACACCCTCAGCCTATGTTCCTCCCTCAATGTCAGCGACCAAGTTTCGCAACTACACTGGCTACTTCGGATAAAAGTCGCCGGACTGTTCTTCAATGGCGCGCCATCCCACACTGGGCCCCAGTCTCTTCCAAAGTCCAGTCCAGACACCCCTCTACCCTGCTAGTGTACTCCACAGCAGCAACCCAGCAGTCCTCCTGATGATGTCTTCGCATCTTAGCCGTGGTCTTCTCACAGGTTGTCTTCCATGAAATTTTCCATTCAGTACTTTCTTTTTGGTACTCCAGTATTACCCATTCTGGCTACTTGACCGGCCCATCGTAATCTACTGAACGTAACATATTTCACTATATGAGGTCCATCTAACAATGCACATAGCTCTTCGTTATGTCACAGAATCCATCCTAAGTCATTTTCGTAGAGCACAAATATACAATCAGCTGTAGCTGTTTGTAAACTGTTTGTATTCTTGTATGACACCCTGATGATGTTCGCAGAAGCAACCGAAACATGTCGGTAAATATTCATATATAATATTTTATCGATGGGCATTTATTGATTTGTTACAAAAATATAATAATGTTCTTTAACCTTTTAAAGCCTGCCGGTTACTTTACGTACAACCAGGTTTAACATTCAAAAATTCTACAAGCTGATTACATTGCATTTATATGTTTTGTATGGATCTCTGAAGAAACAGCACCTTTTGTACTATACATCATTAACTGATTCGTTTTTATAACCGAAGTGCAGAGTGTTTACTGCGCGGTACGAACAGAGTCCTTATATAACAAAATACGTTTCGTCTTTAAAGGGTTAATACACAGATATGGAACATATAAATTTAGCGAAAATTAGTTCGAAATGAAGAAACGCGAATTCTCCCCTACCCTCTGTAAGACGACAAAGCTGCCAGTGCTGCAGTAACACGCTAAGTTGCTTCTGTGTGACGACGCTTTGTGTCATGCTCAAATTCTTGACCGATTATTCAGTTTTTCAATATGCGTAACTACCTTCCATTTGGTTGACCAAAAAGGAATATCTGGCGGTAACAATGGAAGACGGTCATGCCTAGCCATCAACACGTGTCTCTGATAATCAACGCCCATACGTTTCAAGAATGAACACCGTTATCCTCATTTATAATGTTCAACAAATGAACCGTGCTTCCTAAACTATCTTCTTTCTAACAACAAACGGAAGCCTGACAGCTACAAAAACGAGGAAAAGAGAGACAAACATGAGACGTCTCTGTCGTCAGCTCTAGCCTTGGTCATTCCACGCGTCAAAGCAGAATAGCCAAAATGGGTATGTCGGTTCGTGACTTAATTTCAATACATTAGAAATGATCCACAGACTCTCACAGTTGTCCATTCCGCGCAATTCGGATAATGTTTTCGTTTATTATACCAACCAAATGCGGGCCTTGGGTAGCGTAGTGGTTAAGGCGCTGCGCCACTAGTCGGACG
>DOZQ01000019.1:1737-3381 GCA_003517915.1 Oscillospiraceae bacterium
CTCCTGGACCCCTCTGGGCCTGTACGGCCTGTTATGGGAGAACTTTATACCAACGAAAAGCACAACATCCACCACAACAATTGTACTTTTTATTCTGTATAAACTATATCTACTGTATAAATAAGTTTAACTATATTTTGATTATAGGATTTTCAAGCACAAATGCAGCATACCATTTTCCGCTCGAAGGCGGAATGCGTCATGCCGCAGACGGTTTTTGCCGGGCCGAGCGCGGAAACCAGCGCCGTCAGGAAATACGGGCCGATGTCCAGCATCGGGCCCGCGCCCTCTTTATACAGGAAGCCCGGGTCGGGATGGAACCGCTCGGGGCCGCGATGCCCGAAAAAGGCCGTAGCCGCCACGGGCTCGCCGATCTCGCCGCTGTCCAAGATATTAAGGCAGGTCTGAACGCCGCCGCCCAAGAAAGTGTCGGGCGCGCAGCCTATCGAAAGCCCTTTTTCGTTTGCCAGACTAACCAGCTTTTTCGCTTCGCCCACGGTGGCGCTCAGCGGCTTTTCCACGTAGACATGCTTGCCCGCAAGCAAGGCGCGCTCGCAGATGTCGAAGTGGCTGCCAGGAATCGTAAGGTTCAGTACGATGTCGATGTCGGGATTCGCCAAAAGCTCTTCAACCGTCTGCGCCTTGGGAACTCCATACTTGGCCGCGCTCGCGCGCGCCCTTTCCATGTTCATGTCGCTTACAGAAAGCACCTCTGTTGAATCGAATACCGTAGTCAGGTTTTTAAGGTAGATATCGCTGATATTGCCGCATCCTATTACGCCGATACGCATTTTACCCATTGTTATACCTCCGCATCTTCATGGGATACCCCGGATATAGGGATAACGATTTCCATAAGTGATAAAAAAATTCTAATCCCCGTCCACGACCTTCGGACCCCCGCTTGAGCCAAAGCGCACAGCGCCCGCCGCAATAAGCTTGTCCGCATCCTCGCGCGTACGGATGCCCATCGACGCCTTGACCTGAACCTTGTCGCTGACGCTTTTGCGCATGAGCGCCACGTCTTCGACCGTCGCGCCGACCGTGCCGTAAAAGCCGCTGCATGTCTTTACGAACTTCGCGCCGCACTTCTCGGATATCTGGCAGGCCTTGACCTTTTCGTCGTCCGTTAGGGCGCGCGCTTCGATAATAACCTTGACAGCGGCGCTGGAAGCCGCGTCCACGACGGCTTGAATGTCCTTTTCGACGTAGTCCCAGTTCGCGTCCTTAACGGAACCGATATTGAGAACCATATCTATTTCGTTCGCGCCGTTTTCCACGGCCTCTTTAGTTTCAAATACCTTGCTGTTTGTCGTATTGCCGCCGAGCGGGAAGCCTACGACCGTGGCGGTATTGACCTCGCTGCCCTTTAAAAGCTCCGCGACCATCTTTACATGACACGGCTGTACGCAGACCGCCGCAAAGCCATATTCGCGCGCCTGGGCGCAGAATTCGCGTATAGTCTCGGTCGTCGCCTCGGGATAGAGCTTGGTGTGGTCAAAATATTTCGCATATTCCGGCTTGTAGTTGGGGCCTTTTTCACCCATGAGAAAACATCCTCCTAAGCATATTTCATTTGGCGCGAAGCGCCCTGTTTGTCGATTCCCGCCTGATAAGGCGTACGGGGAGCACGTATTGCCTTTG
>DOZQ01000224.1 GCA_003517915.1 Oscillospiraceae bacterium
TCCGCTAGGGTACCGTCGCCCTCCACAGTCGCCGTGGAAACATCCGGCATTAAATACTTGTGAATTGTCAGCTTTCCGTCTTCCGGACCTTCTCCTGTGCCTACTGCCGCCTGCGTGCCCAAGGGGAACATTGATATTACCATCATCATGGCAATCAACAGGGTAATTGCTATTTTTGCCCGTGTTTTCATTGATTGTCTCTCCTTTGTTATTAAAATCTCATTATTTATTTAAACAGACTTATAGTTTATGGCTGTTCAAATACTCGACAATCGCGGCTTTCGCCGCTTTGGTTGGTTTGTCTGACTTCTTCTTAAATAACACCGTGAGAATAACCGCCAAGCCTATGAGCACTATACCGCCAATAGTGAAGGGAATCGCCCCCTTTCCACCTGACAACGGCATGACAAATTCCGGGTAGTTTATGAGTGTGTAGAAATCGTCTGATGTATCTGCGTCCGTACCATTTTTGTCAACTCCAAATGCCATAGGGCTGCCTGCCGCTGTGAATGTGAACCGATCAACGTATATCTCCTCACTTGGATCTACCGTGATAATCCAGTATCCGGCAGGGAACTCATATCCGGGCAGGGTTTTTGTCTCTTCAAGCTTATACTGACCCGCGGTAAGTGCTTTAAATTCAACCTCCGCGCCTTTTATACCTAAATCCTCCGCAGAGTCATATGGTTCAGTATCATCATTCTCATCGTCCTGACCGCTGATATAGGTCATAGATGGGACTTCCTCCCACTCCGGGGGATCATTCGGATCGTCAGCGATATTCTTGTAGAGCACAAAGTGCACTCCCACCAACGGAGCTTCCTCCTGATTGATTTTGTAGAAGGTGAAGTCAACTCCTGTGGGCAAAATAGTCACGGTCACTTTTACAACCGCCGGCGGGAGATACGAATCGTTATCCTGAGCCGGGTCATCGGGGTCGGTGGTGTAGAGATATTTTACCGGGACTTTCTTATCCGGATCAAGGTCTTCAATGGTATCAGAGGTACTGACATTTGTCTCTGTAATATCGTCAAAAGGCTCATGCGAACGAGCGCCGCCGTCTTCATTCTTGGCCAGCACCACAAGTTCTCCTGTAACAATGTTCCCCGTTTCGCCGCTTGCTTTAACTCCAAACGCATTGGTGAAAACATCCAAGGCGTCTTTGTCCGCCAGACCTTGCGCCTGCTCCAGCGTCATTTCCGCGTCTTCGGCATAAACCGCGTACTGCCGGTCTTTATAGGGATCAAAATCTTCGCCCGCTTCGGGGTTATGGCGAATTATGTTTGCGTCGTGCTTGGCTTTTCCTGTTCCGCCCTCCTCGTCTATTAAAGCATCTTCTTTTTGACGGTCATTTTTGATTATAATCAGATTGACCGGAGCCGAAATTATTGGTTCTTCAGCGTCCTCGCCAATGTCCACAGAAAAGACTATGCTTCGGAAAATTTCATAAGCTTCGCCTTCATCAATCCCGTTTATGATGTCTTGCCAGGTTGCGGAAGGCAAATCTATGGTGCATGAGAAGCTTCCGGAGTTACCGGGGTCATAGGCAGTCGGCAAGTCCACTGCCATGTATCCGCTCAAGGAATTATCGGGATTGGAGCCGTCTGCCCCAAGGGTTCCACCGCATATCACCCCGTCACTAAGGGCCATAGCCTCCCATTCATATAAAATCACATCGCGGGCTAAAACCCTTGGCTCCTGAGCAAAGTCCGCTATAATGTCCACCGTGTAGGGGTTTCCGCCGTGAGAATATGTTGCGCCTGGCGTCCCGTGATAGTCCTCCGGAACTAGCCAAACATAATCGGATTTTACATCGTTCGGGTCATAATCTTTTCTAATCACACTGCCTGGTGGTAAAGGATCAAGGAATCTGTCTGAGCGGTTGATTAAATATTTGTTGAAGCGCCAATCCGCACCGTCGGGGCGGAAGGTGAATTCGAAATCCCCGGGTATTTTGTCATTCGGAATAGCCAGCCTGCCCGTGTATGCAAACTCACCGGCAGCAGTGTTTCCGACCGCATTGACAACGGCCGGCCGGATGCCTGTGCCATCCCAAACATTACCGACATTATGGGCTATTTTCCCTCCCTTTTCGGGGCTTCCGTCCTGGTCATAGGGGCTTGTCCCATCCATATAATTGTCGTTTTGGTCGGTCACTTTCCATGTGTAAACCGAGCCGGCGATGCAGACCGCATAGCCTCTTGAATCCGGAGTAGTTGGGCCATTTTTAGGAATGTTATCTCCGATATAGGTCTCACGGGTCAAATAATCAATTCCTTCAAGATTAAACGGCGTCATTTCGGCAGCGTCGGTTCCGTCCGGATCTAATGTAAACACATACCAGCCTTTAAGCAGACCGAACCAAGTGCTCTGCGGCGCACTCCAATCCTGACTCGCCTGAGTTCCCACCTTGAGCCAAGACACCACCGCGCTGCCAGGAGCGGCTTTAGAAAAGATAACCTGATTTTTGAGCCCCCTGGACTGTATGTAGACCTTGCCGCTGCCTTCTACTTTTAGGTTACCGGCAATAAACACCTCTGTAGCCGTTATCTCGGATCCGATACCTAAACCGGAAGCATTAACACCTTCGCCGGCATAAAGAGTCACATGGCCGGTTTTGTCGTAACGGTTATTTTCTCTTCCGTTATTGGCATCTCCCACACCGTGATTGGCAAGCGTTGTTCTTCTTCCGCCGTTTTTGATTGCCCCGCTGGCATTTTCCACACTAAGCAAACGCTCTCTTACGGTCATTTCAGTAAACCCATTGACCCCTGAAACAAGAGCCGTGTCGCTTTGATTTAAAACCTTAATAACCTCCGGAAGACCGGTATTATTGACTGTTGTGTGCTCTACAAAACCGTCAGACAGATAGTTCTCGGTGCCCTGACCACTATAGGTGATTCCTTTCATGACGGTCAGCGGAGGTACCTCTGCCGGATCGTCCGGCTGTGGGCCTATGTTAATGACGGCTCCCTTGCCCGCAGCCGCGCTTCTTGCCGCAACCCAATTGTTCAGCGAATTTTCATACGATGTCGACGTACCGAAACCGTTGCCGCAGGAAAGACCGTTGACCGACGCCGCCGACACCAAATTAATCTCTACATCCTTCAAAAGCTCTCTTGTATCGTATTGTTGCCACAATGTTCCACTATTGTATGTGCCCATGAGATTCATATATCGGGTCGCGTAAAGGCCGCCGAACTGCGCCCCCGGCGCGTTTATATTCATTGTAATGTGCCCGAAATGAGAAGCTGTAGTTTCGCTTGGCGCGTCACCGTAAATATTCAAACCATTTAGCATTGATGCGGTATCCTCATCCGCGAAAATATTAAGCGTAACCGTATTATCCGCATTTGTTCCAAGATGAATGGTACCAAAAGCACCCAGCCTGCGCCCGCCGGATATGTTATCGCCTGATGTTCCAATATCAAACCCATTCTCATTTCCGCGCAGGTCAACAGTTACCGTGCTGTTGCCAAAAATATACCCATTATCACTCGGCCCTCCAGAAAAGCCTTGATACGGAACATCTCTCGCCGCGCCGGAAAAATCTCCGCCATATACCAGCATATATGAATCTCCGCTGACATAATGTGTTAAAGAATCTCCATATGTTCCGCCCATAGAGGCATTTATGATAACCGGATGGCCGGAAATCGGACTGTCATGAACCACGACGCTGACATTGCCGTCTATATAAGTATCATTCCATCCTCCGCCGGAAAGGAACCAGTTTACCTGACCGCCGTACACCTCCGCATGGGCATTCCCCACATTGAAAGCCCCGTTAAAGCCGGCGCCCTCGCAGGTGTCCACCACGCCGCCCTTATGTATGCGGTAAGAGTTACCGACTAGCACACCGTCAAAATTCGCACCGTAAGTCCAGCGGGCATGTACTTCCACAGTGACCAGCGTGGTATTGCCATCAATACAAATACTGTTATCAACACCGACGACACCGCCGCCGCCGACCAAATCAAAAGCGCCGGCATTATTGACGTTACTGTGCGAATAGCTATAACTTTTATTGCCGCTCAGGTAAACAGTGCCTTCAGTGCCTACCACCGCGTAAGCGTTACCCTTTACGTATCCGCCATAGCCCGCGCCGCGGAAATACCCGGTGTCTGCACCTGTCGAGACACTTCCCTCACGAATAATACTGGTGATGTTTCCGTAAATTCTGAATTTCGCGCTACCTTCTGCATTTACTCTGCCGGCGATGTCTCCCGTGACTTTTCCGGTCGCAGAATTTCCGGAAAAACCTGCGATACTAACGGTTCCCGTACTTGCCCCCCCGCCGCACTGAACACCGGTATAGCTTCCTTTATTATTTTCACCCGCCTTTAGAATGTTAATAACGTTTCCGGCTACAAATCCCGAACTGGCGTTCGCTCCCACATAATACTTTCTGCCGATACTGTAGGCGCTCGTGTCAATATTGCTTTTAATTGCATAGCTTTGACCGGCAACTCCGCCGTAATCAATAAGCGCATTCTTTCCTGGCGAGGTTTCAAGATAAGAGTTCAAAGGTGTTTGGCTGGCATCGTCCGGGCCTGTGCCGACAGTAGCCGACGGATCCTCCGGCGCGGCAAAGACAAAGGTTTCACCCGCATCCTCAGCACCGTTTCCGTTTGTGTCGCCGGTATATCCGTCGCCGATATTTCCGCCCAATGAGCCAAGCACAAAATAATCAGCACCAGAACCCTCACCACCTACGAAACGCCCCGCGCCGATTATTGTATTCGTAACCCTGCCGATAATATTACCGCTTTCAAGCCCGCCGATATAAGTATTCAGACCTCCAGTGTTTACAGAAATAGTGTCTGTTATACCATCACCGTTTGTATCGGCAGCGCCGTTCATACCGGTAATCGTAGTCGTAACATTACCGACAACATTGGCATTGCGGCCTCCTCCATAAACGGATAGATTGCCGCCGCCGGTATTGTTAATCAAGGTGTTGGTGTTGCCCGTTAAGGTTCCCGTATTCATGCCGCCCACGACAGTCGTTTCAGTGGCACCGGTAACTCCGGTATCGTTTATTGTGACGGCGGTGTTGCCTGTCACAGTGCCGCTGTTGCCGCCGCCGTAAACGCGGAGAATTCCGTTCCCGGTATCATTTACTGTAACGGCGGTGTTGCCCGTCATATTTCCGCTGTTGCCGCCGCCGTAAACGCTGACCATATTGTTACTGGTGTTATGTATTGTGATATTGCTGTCCGCGATCATTGTTCCGGTTGCCACGTTCATGCCGCCGTAGAAAGATGATTCTCCTGATCCTGTGGAATATACATCAATATCAACTGCATCCGGCTGTGTAACCGTAGCCGCAGCGGTGTTGCTGCCGCCGTAATAATTTGTCGCACTCATTTGCCATGTGTTGCCGGCCAGAACCAAATCATGCCCTTTCATATAGACATTAGCGCCGAGATTATGTCTGAGGTTGCGCAAAACAATGTTGCACCCAAAATATGCAGCCGAAGCAGCAGCAGGATTTTGAAAGCTCCTCACGCTTGTTCCAGGATTCGTGATTACGGGAGTTATAGAAGGGGTATCATCCTGATGTCCGGTTATCAAAAGGGTGTCAACATATATTAAATCCGCAAACAATCCGCCGCCAGCGCCGCTATTAAAACAACCTGCCGGTATGTTGTTTCCATCTCCTCCCCCTATCTCCGCACCTATGTACAAAACAAAGCTGCTGCCCGGATCATTGACGCTATAGTTAGCAAGGTCTGTCAAAGCATTGGAAAATTGACCGGGAGCATTCGCATTATAATCCTCGTAATAGTCATCTCCATCTCCGTCGGGTATCTCCATAACTACCACGCTGCCTGTATGCCCGGCCTGCAGCGTCGCCCCGCCAAAGGGAAGATTCATAATAGCTTGCATAACAGGGTCGCTCATGGCCCTTTGAACCTCCGGCAGGGCTTGTCCGCTCTGCTCCTGCAGTGAAGCTTCTTCACCTTCTCCCGTGGCGTAAACAAACTCCGGAAAGTGCATTACAAGCAATAAAAGCGCCATAACGCAGCAAAGCATTTTGCTCAGCACGTCTATGGTTTTTTCTCTCTTTCTTTCAATTCTAATCAATGGGTTCAGCCCTCTTTCCCATTTTAGTTCAGATTTTTAAAAAACTCCAAAATATCAAAACGCCAGCCAAACTCCCGCAATAATGCCTAAATGGTTTTTTAAGCAAAAAACGGATGCTCCAGATTTTTATCTCAACAAAACCGTTTCTCAATGCTTTCACTAACATTCTATCGTATCAATATGCAGTCTGTCAACATGGTATCAAAAAAAATCCCATAGAAATAGTGGAATTTTAACTACAATTAATTACGATTACTCACAATATCCTTTAAACATTTTTGTTTATTTTTCACATTCGACAACAGTTTTGCAAAACAATAATTTTTTTGTCGATAAAAATATTTTGTAAATACACTTTAAGTGATTTTTAATAAAACACATCTATCCCGTCTTTTTATAGGTAATTATATCTAAATTTTTTTCTAAAATAGCAATATATTTGCGAATATTGACGCAGACATATAATGTACTCTATAGGGGCATTTTTTGTTAAAAATCTGCTCAAAAGTTGTTTTTGGTATTGAATAACGATTGAGGTTGTCTCTCGCTTGCTGAAATATACAATTTTGCTTTTAGTGTATATTTATGCGCACTATGCACAGAAAACTGTATTCGGTTCACTCTTATTTCTCGCAGATTCAACCATTTAGAAGCGTGTGCAGCGGAGTAGTATACGCTTCGCGTTCACCCGAAAATTCTCGGCGCAATCCACTCTTCCAGAGCCTCTTTCCCTAGCCTCTCTTAGGCGTTCCGTTAAGCACGATAGCCTGCGATCCCTGATATAGTCTTTGCTTGGTATTTTAAAATTTGCCATAAATCAGTGTCCTTTTACACAACAAAGCAGGCCTGTATCTTGAAAGATACAGGCCTGCTGATTATAAACAGATGAGTAAAGTGCCGTTTTCGGATTTGAGCGTTCGGCGCTTCCCTGTCACGCCTCGTTCGCTCTCGCTGCCCTGAAAAAAGTTCCTCCGGCTTCAAAATCGCCTGATTTGAAATTCTTCCAAATCTTCTGCGACGATTCCTGCGCCTCCGTCATTTTTTCAGGCTCAAGCGCTCGGCGCTTCCCTGTCGCACCCACAAAACCGAACAAAGCAG